>NZ_JBEYYW010000006.1:0-282331 GCF_040645695.1 Streptomyces sp. NPDC046712
CGGTGGGCGCAGGCACGAGGGGCGGAGGCGCCCGCAAGGGCGCCGTCCGTTGTGCCCACCCGTTCCGCCCCAGCGGAACGAATGCCCACAACGGGGGTGGTGAGCCGCGTCAGGCGACCGCGCCGACCAGGAGCGTCCCCAGCGCCGTCCGGCGGTGTTCCACCGCTCTGCCCGCTCGGGACGTCGTGATCAGGCCCGCGCCCCGGAGTGCCGACGCGTGTGCCGACGCCGTCGCGTTGCTGATGCCCAGGCGGCGGGCCAGGGTCGTCGTCGTGTGGGCGTCGGTGAGGGCGCGGAGGAGTTCGAGGCGGGTGCGCCCGAGGACCGTCGCCAGGGACTCGTCCGTGCCGGGCGCCGCGCCCGGTGTGAGCGGCAGGCCGGGCCCCGCCGCGTACGTCACGACCACCGGCCGGTCCGGCAGGTCCTGGACGAGCGGCCGGCCGGTCCAATGGAAGGTCGGCAGCAGGACGAGCCCCCGCCCGCCGAGCGTGATCTCCCGCTCGTGAGCGACACCCGGCGCCGCCCACTCCCAGACGCCGTCGCGCAGCCGGGTGCCGGGCACCAGGGCCGGCAGGGCCGCGCCGACGCCGTGTTCGGCGACGGTCAGGGCGTGCCGGGTGAACTCCGCCCGGTGCAGGTCCTGCACCAGCGGCCACACCGGTGCCACGACGGTCTCGAACGCCGCCCGCTGGGCGCGGCGCAGCACGCGCAGGGCGTCGGCCCCGCCCGCGTGGAGCTCGCGGATCCACCGCGGGGACGGACGCCCGGCGTACACCCGCTCCAGCTCCGAGCGCACCAGCTTCGGCGGGGCCCCCGCCACCAGGTCGAGGCCCTCCGTCAGAGTCTCGCCGAGCACATCGAGGAACAGTGGGGGATCGCCCGCCGGGACGAGGTCCGCGAGCGGCGCCACGGCGTCCGGCAGGGACCGCAGCACCCGTCGTCGCCAGCGGCCGAACAGCAGCTCGTCGCCGCCGCCGAGCATCATCATGAAGGCCGCGTTCAGCTCCGGCACCGGGGCCGGTCGGGCGGCGAACCGTACGCGGGCGAAGTCCTCCGCCGTGAAACGGATCCGGATCACCGCACAAGCCTTTCGATCACAGCCTCAACCTTCGTCCGAAGCCCCTGCCCGGCGCCAGCCTGTCCGCATGACACCTTCCCCCATGAGCCGACGGACCGTCACCAGGGCCGGTCTCCTCGCCGCCGCCCTAGCCCTCACCCCGGCCACCGCCCGGGCCGCCGCCGCGCGCGACCTCGTCCTCCGGCTGCCCGCGCCCACCGGCCCGTACAAGATCGGCGCCACCACCCTCCACCTCGTCGACCCCTCCCGCAACGACCCGTGGAAGCCGGAGATCGGCGTACGGGAGGTGATGGTCACCGTCCTCCACCCGGCCCGGACCGTCCGCGGATACCCGCGCGCACCGCAGCTGACCCCGGGTGCCGCGGAACTCTTCACCCTCCTCGGCCCCGAGATCCGCCAGGGGCTGCCCAGGGCCGGCGTCGACTGGGCGGCCACCCTCACCCACACCCACCCGGGCGCCCCGGTCGCGCCCGGCCGCCGGCCCGTGCTGGTCTACAGCCCCGGTGGCGGCGACGCCCGCACCATGGGCACCTCGCTCGCCGAGGAGCTGGCGAGCCACGGCTGGGTCGTCGTCACCGTCGACCACCCGGGGGACGCGAGCGAGGTGGACTTCCCCACCGAGCGGCCTGGACGCGACAAGGTGCGCCCCACCGTCTTCCTCGGCCCGCCCGACGCCGAGCAGTTCCGCACCATGATCGACACGCGCCTCGCGGACGTACGGTTCGTCCTGGACCGGCTCGAAGCCCTGGAGGGGCCCCTGGGCCGCGCCCTCGACCTGGGGCGGGTCGGGATCTACGGGCACTCGGCCGGCGGCACCACCGCCGCCCAGACGCTCTACGACGACCGGAGGATCGCCGCCGCCGTGAACCTGGAGGGCTACCTGGACCGGGCCGACGGCGAGCTCTTCCCGGTGGCCCGGGACGGCGTCGACCGGCCGCTGCTCCTCCTCGGCACGGACGGCTTCCGTGACGCGCGGCTCGACCGCTCGTGGTCCGCGATGCTCGCCCACCCCGGGGGCCGTACCGTCCGGCGACAGCTCGACGACGCGGGGCACTGGGCCTTCACCGACTACGCCGCCCTCGTGCCGCAGCTGAACGCCGCCGGCCTGATGGCCACGGCCGACCGGGTCCGGCTCGTCGGCGCGATCGAACCGAGGACGTCCGTGCCCGCGGTGCGCAGGCTCGTCCGCTCGTTCTTCGCCCGAACCGTCCCTCACAGGGCCGCCCAGTAGATTGGGTGCGTGCTCTCCAGTCTCACGCGTAACCGTGCCCTCGCGCTCTGCGCCCTGCCCGTCGCCGCGCTGTTCGCGGTCGTCGGGCTCGCGCCGCTGCCGTTCGCCATCGCGCAGCCCGGCTCGACCGCCGATGTGCTCGGCAAGGACAAGGGGCGTGAGGTCATCACGATCAGCGGCGCGCCGGTCCGCCCGACGGAGGGCAAGCTGCTGATGACGACGATCGTGGCGACCGGACCGAGCGTGGACAACGACTTCGGCGAGGTCGCCGACGCCTGGTTCCGTACCGACCGGGCCGTGCTGCCGCGCGACTCCGTCTACCCTCCGGGGAAGTCGGACGCCGAGGTCGAGAAGCACAACCTGGGCCAGATGAAGCAGTCGCAGGACGCCGCCACCATGGCCGCCCTCGGCTATCTGAAGCTCGATCCGAAGGATGTGAAGGTCACCCTCCACCTCGCCGACATCGGCGGGCCGAGTGCCGGGTTCCTGTTCTCTCTCGGGATCGTCGACAAGCTCGACGGCGACGGCTCGGGCGGCGACCTCACCGGCGGCCGGACCGTCGCCGGTACAGGAACGATCGAGCCGGACGGCACGGTCGGCGCCGTCGGCGGGGTCTCCCTGAAGACCCAGGCAGCCGGACGGGACGGGGCGAGCGTCTTCCTCGTACCGAAGGCGGAGTGCTCCGACGCGCAGGCGGAGCTTCCGGAGGGAATGCGGCTGATCCCGGTCTCCACGCTCAACGACGCGGTGTCTTCGCTCCGGGCGCTGGAGCAGGGGCAGGAGGCGAAGATTCCGAGCTGCTGACGGTCCGAGGAGCGGTATCCATCTCGCGCCATGAGGGGAACACGATCGGGGCGAGCGTGGCCAGGAAGTAGATTCCGCCGAGCGTGAGCAGCGCCGTCACCAGGCCGGCCCTCTCGATCAGCTGCCCCGCGACGAGGCCGCCCAGCGGGGTCGTCAGGAGCACCCCGGCCATCGTCACTCCGGAGACCCGGCTGCGTAGCTCGTCGGGGACGCGTTCGTACGCCACGGTGGCCAGGATCGGGTTGAGGAGCCCGGCCCCGAAGCCGCCCGCGGCCATGGTGACGAGCAGCGGCAGCGTGGTGTCGGTGAGCGCGGCCACCGCGTACGGCGGGGCCCCGCACAGCAGGAACCCGGCCGTGAAGACGACCCGGCGCGGGAAGCGGTGGCCGACCGCCCCGTACAGCAGCGCCGCGAGCAGCGCGGAGCCGCCGAAGACGGCGACGAGCAGACCGAGCGCGGCGGAGCCCCCGAGGTTCTCCCGGGCGTGGACGGGCAGCAGGACCGAACTCCAGCCCTGGTTGAGGCCGTTGGTCACCATCACCATCAGGACGATGCCGAGCATCAGCGGGGAGCGGAGCACGAAGGTGTATCCCTCGCGCAGCTCGGCGCGGTAGTCGGACAGGGAGAAGGGGGCCGGGTCCGGCTGGGGCGCGGCGGACGGCACGCCCCGTAGTCCGACGAGGACGAGCAGGGCCGAGAGGCCGAAGGTGACGGCGTCGAGGAGCAGCACGGTGTCCGCGCCGATGAGGGCGACGAGGACGCCGGCGAGTGCGGCGCCGGTCATCCGGGCGCCCCGTGAGACGGCGTCGTAGAGGCTCGCGGCACGGGGGAGCGGGGTTCCCGCGCGGCGGGCCAGGTCGGGGACGAGGACGTGGCGGGCGGTCTCGCCGGGCGCGTGGAAGAGGCCGGTCACGGCCATCAGCGCGCACAGCATCCAGAACTCCAGCACGCCCGCGCCGTGCAGGAGCGGGATCGCGGCCAGCGCGAGGGCGCAGACGAGGTCGGAGACGACGCTGATCCGGCGGCGCCCGATCCGGTCGATGACCGGGCCGCCGACGATGGCGGAGACGACGACGGGGACGGCCGCGCAGAAGGCGACCAGGCCCGCCTTGCCGGGGCTGCCCGTGGTGTCGAGCGCGAACCACGGGACTCCGATGAGGGTGAGCGAATTCCCGGTGATGGAAATGGCGTTGGCGGCCAGGACGGTGGCCAGTGGAGCACGTCCCTCCGGTGTGCTCATGCGGCGAGCGTGACCGGTCGGGGGGAGGCGGGGACGGCCAGGCGCAGCCCTAACTCGACGAGCGCCCAGCCCACTTGGGTACGCAGCGGGGTGCGGGGAGGTGCCTGGGCCGCCGCGTTCCGGAGTTCGCCGGCGTGCAGGCGGTGGAGCTGAAGGTGGATGTCGGCGTGCATGGTTTCGTGATCCCTTCCGTCAGTTCTCTCGCTGAGGGAACGCGTGCAGGTGCATCCGCACGCGGGTGGCGCCCGGCGCGTCGGGGTCGGCGCTCTCCCCGTACTCGTTGATCAACTCGTGGATCTTGGCGTTGAGTTCGCGCAGCCGCTCGGGCGCCAGGCGCAGCGTGAAGTCGCTCATGTCGGTGGCGCCGGCCCAGACGTCGTCCCAGTCGTGGCGGGTGCCGAGCCAGGTGTTCAGCTCCTGGGTGTGGATGGTCGCGATCTCGTGGAGGTAGACCTCCATGGCGCCCCGGACCTCGGGGTCCGCGTTGCGGTGCAGCGACTCGTCGACGGACGTGCCCTGCTGGGCCGCCTTCCACCACCGTTCCCGGCCCTTGCCCCGGGTCGGGTCGTCCTCGACGAAGCCGTGCGCGGCGAGCTGGCGCAGGTGGTAGCTGGTCGCGCCGCTGGACTCGCCGAGCCGTTCGGCCAGTTGGGAGGCGGTGGCGGGCCCGTGGTGGCGCAGGGCGCGCAGCAGCTGGATGCGGAGCGGGTGGGCGAGCCCGCGCAGGGAGCGCGGGTCGAGTGTGCGGCTGACACGTTCCTCGTGTGCGGGCATGAGTCGAGCCTAGAGTTGCAAAGAAGTAGTTGCAAGGGATTCTTTGCAACTACTTCTTTGGAAGTGCCTCTCCCGGAGTCAGTCGACGTCCTCCGCCGCCTGTTCCACCAGCGGGATGATCCGCAGGGGTACGGGGTTCTCCATCACGATCGCCGTGGAGGCGCGCACGATGCCCTCGAAGCCGACGACCCGGTCGATCACCCGCTGGAGGTCCGCGTTGGAGCGGGCGACCAGGCGGCAGAGCATGTCCCCGTGGCCGGTGGTCGTGTGCAGTTCGAGCACCTCGGGCACGGTCGCCAGGTGGCCCCGGACGTCGGCGCCCTGGCCCTGCTTGATCTCCAGCGTCGCGAACGCGGTCACCGGGTAGCCGAGCGCCGCCGGGTCGACCTGCGGGCCGAACCCGCGGATCACCCCGTTGGCCTGGAGACGGTCGAGGCGTGCCTGCACCGTGCCGCGCGCCACCCCGAGCCGGCGCGAGGCCTCCAGGACCCCGATCCGCGGCTCCTGGGCAAGGAGCACGATCAGCCTGCCGTCCAGATGATCGATCGCCACACCGGCCTCCTCATGGTCATCCTGTACAAGTATCCCGCTCATACTGGCTGGTCACTGTGCAGATTGCCCAGCTGGGAGGCGAACTATTGCGCAGCTTGCCGATCGGCGGGACTCTGCCGTCATGACTGAGACCATCGATCACACCCCTTCCACGGCGCGGCAGGCCGATCCCTTCCCCGTGAAGGGAATGGACGCGGTCGTCTTCGCCGTCGGCAACGCCAAGCAGGCCGCGCACTACTACTCCACGGCCTTCGGCATGAAGCTCGTCGCGTACTCCGGACCGGAGAACGGCAGCCGCGAGACCGCCAGTTACGTCCTGACGAACGGCGCCGCCCGCTTCGTGTTCACCTCCGTCATCAAGGCTGCCACCGACCGGGGCCGCTTCCTGGCCGAGCACGTCGCCGAGCACGGTGACGGCGTCGTCGACCTGGCGATCGAGGTACCCGACGCGCGCGCCGCGTACGCCTACGCCGTCGAGCACGGCGCCACCGGCATCACCGAGCCGTACGAGCTGAAGGACGAGAACGGCACCGTCGTCCTCGCCGCCATCGCCACCTACGGCAAGACCCGCCACACCCTCGTCGAGCGCTCCGGCTACGACGGCCCGTACCTGCCGGGCTTCGTCTCCGCGAACCCGATCGTCGAGCCGCCGGCCAAGCGCACCTTCCAGGCCATCGACCACTGCGTCGGCAACGTCGAGCTCGGCAAGATGAACGAGTGGGTGGCCTTCTACAACAAGGTCATGGGCTTCACGAACATGAAGGAGTTCGTGGGCGACGACATCGCGACCGAGTACTCGGCGCTGATGTCGAAGGTCGTCGCGGACGGCACCCTGAAGGTGAAGTTCCCGATCAACGAGCCGGCGATCGCGAAGAAGAAGTCGCAGATCGACGAGTACCTCGAGTTCTACGGCGGCGCGGGCGTCCAGCACATCGCCCTCGCCACCAACGACATCGTGGCGACCGTGCGTTCCATGCGCGCCGCCGGCGTCCAGTTCCTCGACACCCCGGACTCGTACTACGACACCCTTGGCGAGTGGGCCGGTGAGACACGGGTGCCCGTCGAGACCCTGCGTGAGCTGAAGATCCTCGTCGACCGCGACGAGGACGGCTACCTGCTGCAGATCTTCACGAAGCCGGTCCAGGACCGTCCGACCGTCTTCTTCGAGATGATCGAGCGCCACGGCTCGATGGGCTTCGGCAAGGGCAACTTCAAGGCCCTGTTCGAGGCGATCGAGCGCGAGCAGGAGAAGCGCGGCAACCTGTAGTCCTCGTCCGCCGAGACCGACGGGCCCGGGGCCACCGCCCCGGGCCCGTCGCCGCGAGCACCCGGGCCCGCCCGGGGCGCCGGCACGCTGCGGCGCCCGCGGGGTTGGCGCCGCAGCGCTGCCGCCGCGCATCCGCACAACCCGGAGCACTCTCCGGTTAGCTCGGCTCCGGGCTCGTCGGCGGCTCCTGGAGGGGCGGTGCCGAGGCGGTCGGGTTCGGCGGGGGCGGGGGCTTGATCGGCTCCGGGGGCTCGGTCGGCTCCGGGCGCAGTTCCTGAGGCAGCTCGTCCGGAGGGTCCCCGAGCGCCGCCACCGCCGACCGTGCCTCCGGGGCCAGCAGCGGTGAGAAGTACGGGTTGATACGCAGCGCCTCCGCCAGATGGCGGCGCGCCGGGCCCAGGTCCCCCACCGCCCGCTCGATCTCGCCCCGGTGGTACGTGAACAGGGCGCTCCGCAGCCCCTCGTCCGTCGCTTTCTTCGCGTACTGCAGCGCCTCCTTCGGCTGCCCCGCCCGGTACAGCGCCCACCCCAGCGCGTCCGCCACCTGCACCGACCGGTGCCCGCGCGCCCACTCCTCCTTCAGCCGCCGCACCGCCGCGACCGCGTCACCGTGGTCCGCCTCGAACAGACCGAGGACGGCCTCCGCGTTGACCCACGTCCGCGTCCTCAGCAGCTCGTACTCGTTCTGCGCGTCCCCGTCCAGGCCGAGCGACTCGTAGAGCTCGCCCGCCTCCAGGACGTACTCCGGCAGCGGCAGCCGCGCCAGGGCCGCCCGGTAGCCGTCGACCGCCTCGTCCGTACGGCCGAGCGCCGCGAGCGCCCGGGCCCGGCCGGCCAGCGACGGGCCGTGGTCCCGTACGAGCCCCAGCGCCGCCCCGTACTGCGCGAGCGCCTCCTCCGGCTCGCCCCGCTCCCAGGCCAGATCGCCGAGCCGGGCCAGCGCCGCCGCCTTCTCCGCACCCGTCGCCGCCTGCGCCACCGCGTCGCTCGCGGCCGCCGACGCGTCCTCCCGCCAGCCCCGGTTGCGGTACATCTGCGCCGCCCGCGCCCTGACCGCCCCGCCCGTGTGCAGCTCCTCCAGCGTGGAGAGCGCCTTCTGGGCCGACTTGTACTCTCCGAGCCCGTTGTACGCGTCGATCAGCAGCGGGTACGCCGCCCAGCGCTTCGGTTCCTCCTTGCGCACCGCCTCGCCCCAGGTCCGCGCCGTGCGCCAGTCTCCCCGGGCATTCGCCAGGGCGGCGAGGCCCAGCTGCGCGTCGAGGTTCCCGCGCGCGGCCGGCCGTACCTCCAGCGAGCGCCTCAGCGCACGCTCCGCCCGCGGGTAGTACGTGGCGTCGCCGAGCCGTGCACCCCGTTCCGTATAAGCCGCGCCCAGCACGGCCCATGACGCGTCATCAGTCGGGTGCTCCGCCAGCCACTTCTCCCGGTCGCCGATGAGCGCGGCCAGATCGGGCAGCGAGGCCTGCGCACCCGCGTTCGCCGCCATCGCCGCCCGCGCGGCGGCTCCTGGCGCGGGCGACGGCCCGTCGTCGAACAGGCCCGGGGCGAGATCGGGGGCGTACAGCAGAGCCGTCGCCGCGAGCACCGCGCCCACCCCGGCCGCGAGGACCGTCCTCGACATGTTCTCCGTCTTCATGGCGCTCACTCTGGGCCAGTACGAAGAGCACACGAAGCGTCCACTCCGCTCGGCGAAGCCGAACGCACGGCGGGTTCACACCGATGGCCCCGGGTGCCACGCTGGACGTATGGACGATCTTCTGACGCGGCTCCACGCCGACCTGCGCGCGGGGCTGCCCGCCGAGGCGCTGATCACCGACCCGGACGTCACCGCCTCCTACGCCCACGACATGGCGAGCTTCTGCACGGCCGGCACCCCCGCGGCCGTCGTGCTCCCGCGCACCGTCGAGCAGGTTCAGCACGTCATGCGCACCGCGACCGCGCTGCGCGTCCCGGTCGTCCCCCAGGGCGCGCGGACCGGTCTGTCCGGCGCCGCGAACGCCTCCGAGGGCTGCATCGTGCTGTCCCTGGTCAAGATGGACCGGATCCTGGAGATCAGCCCGGTCGACCGGATCGCCGTCGTCGAGCCGGGCGTGGTGAACGCCGTCCTGTCCCGCGCCGTGAACGAGCACGGCCTGTACTACCCGCCGGACCCCTCCAGCTGGGAGCAGTGCACCATCGGCGGGAACATCGGCACCGCCTCCGGCGGCCTGTGCTGTGTGAAGTACGGGGTGACGGCGGAGTACGTCCTCGGCCTGGACGTCGTCCTCGCCGACGGGCGGCTGCTCTCCACCGGCCGGCGCACCGCCAAGGGGGTCGCCGGGTATGACCTGACCCGGCTCTTCGTCGGCTCCGAAGGCAGTCTCGGCATCGTCGTCGGCGCGACCCTCGCGCTCCGTCCGCAGCCGCCCGTACAGCTCGCGCTCGCCGCCGAGTTCCCCTCCGCGGCCGCCGCCTGCGACGCCGTCTGCGCGATCATGGAGCGCGGCCACACACCCTCGCTTCTTGAGCTCATGGACGGCACCACCGTCCGTGCGGTCAACAAGCTGGCGAACATGGGGCTCCCGGACACCACCGAGGCGCTGCTGCTGTGTGCCTTCGACACCCCGGATCCGGCCGCCGATCTGGCCGCCGTCGGGGAGCTGTGCACGGCGGCCGGTGCCACCGAGATCGTCCCGGCCGAGGACGCCGCCGAGTCCGAACTCCTCCTCCAGGCGCGCCGACTGTCGCTGACCGCGCTGGAGACGATCAAGTCCGCGACGATGATCGACGACGTGTGCGTGCCCCGCACCAAACTGGCCGCGATGCTCGACGGCACCTCCGCCATCGCGGAGAAGTACGACCTGACCATCGGCGTCTGCGCGCACGCCGGCGACGGCAACACCCACCCCGTCGTCTGCTTCGACCAGGCGGACGAGGACGAGTCCCGGCGGGCGCGGGAGTCCTTCGACGAGATCATGGCGCTCGGTCTGGAGCTCGGCGGCACGATCACCGGCGAGCACGGTGTGGGCGTACTCAAGAAGGACTGGCTGGCACGGGAGTTGGGGCCGGTGGGGGTGGAGCTGCAGCAGGGCATCAAGCGGACCTTCGACCCGCTGGGGATCCTCAACCCCGGAAAGCTGTTCTGACCGCGCAGCGACCCCCCTCACACCTCACCGTCCTGGGACTCGTCCGACGGCCACGGGTCGCGCAGCCACAGGTCGTCGGCGACCGACGTGGTGGCCAGGAGCTCGGCAAGACCGTCGTCGATGCCGAGCTGCTCGGACTCGGTGCCCGGCGGCACCGCGCGCAGGGTCCGCTCCAGCCACGCGGACACCTGCGCCGAGGGTGCTTCGAGCAGCGCGTCGCCGTCGGGGGAGGAGAGCGCCATCAGCACGACGTTGCGCCCTTCGACCTTGGTGGGCCAGATACGGACGTCCCCATGACCGCAGGGCCGGAAAACTCCCTCGACGAGCAGTTCGCGGGCGAACGTCCAGTTGACCGGGTGGTCCGAGCCGACGTGGAAGGTGATGTGCACGGCGTACGGGTCGTCGGTGCGGTAGGCGAGTCGGGCGGGTACGGGGATGGAGCGCTCGGGGGAGAGCACCAGCTTCAGCTCCAGCTCGCGCTCGACCACGGTGTTCTCGGTGTTCTGCATGGGGTGACGTCCTCTCCGGTATGGGGCCCGGGTGGGCCCGCACAGGAAGAGAGCGGGGTGGCGGCCGGCCATTACGCGACTTCCGAGAAGTTTTTTCGGGAAGTTTCTCGGGGCCCCGATCGCGGGTGACCGTCGGCCCGAGCGTGACGGTGAGTGGCGGGTTTTGTGGGTATGTCGCTCGAAGGCGGGTTTCTGTCGGCCTCTTTGTTCCCGGGGCCGTGTTCTTCGTTACTGTCCTCCCTGAGACAAGCGTTGTGACGGAACGGAGTCGGGGCAGTGGCTACTCCTCCTGGAGCCGGCGGAGAGGTACCGCAGGCCGGGTACTACCCGGACCCGTCCATTCCCGGATACATCCGGTACTGGAACGGGGGCGCCTGGGTGCCCGGGACGAGTCGGCCCGCGCCCAAGGAGGGCGAGGCGCCGCCGACCGCACCGGCCGGGGTGATGCCCGCGGGACCGGCGCTGGCCCCGAACCCCTCGCCCGCGCCCGTGGTTCCGTCCACTCCGGTGCCCGCCGTGGAGGAGACGGGACCCGTCTTCCTGGACGAGGAGCCGGTCGCCGAGACGCGGCCCGAGCCCGAGCCGGCCTCGGCGTGGCAGGCGGACGTCTCCCGCCAGACCGGCTTCGGCGGGGACCGGGACCAGCGGGTCTCCTGGGGCGCGCCGGAGGCTGAGCCCGCCGCGCCGACGGGTGGCGCGCCGGACCCCCGCGTGGCCGCCGCCAGGACCGCGAACCCCGAGCCCGCACCCACGCCCTCGCCCGCGCCCGAACCGACTCCCGCCCCGCGCCCCGCGGCCACGTCCTCGGCCCGGCTCGGCGGCATGCCCGTCACCCCGGCTCCGGCGGCCGACCCGACGGGCGGCGCGCTGCCCGGCGTACGGCAGACGAAGCCGCAGGCGGAGGGAACCATGACGATCCGTGCCCTTCCGCCCAAGGGCACGCCCGGCGGGCAGGGCACACCGGCGGCGCAGCCGCAGAGCCCGCAGAGCCCGCAGAGCCCGCAGAGCCCGCAGAGCCCGCAGGGCCCGCAGGCCCTCAGGGCGCCGCAAGGCAGCGCGCAGGCCCCGCAGGCCGCCCCGCACGCGCCGCTCCCGCGCGTGCCCGGTCAGGCGCAGCCCGCACCGGCCCCCACCCCGGCCGCCAACCCCGCTCCCGCTCCCGTCACCACGGGCCCCGGCGGCGGCGCCCCCTCCTGGCCCCAGCAGGTCCAGCAGCTCGCGCAGCCCTCCGCCGCCGCTGCCGGCCCCCAGGCCGGCGAGGCGGAGCAGCCCGTCCTCCCCTGGAAGCCGCCCGTCGAGGACCCGTTCCTCCGGGCCGCCCGGGCCCAGGCCGCCGCCCGCCCCGCCGGTCTCGGCAAGCGCCTCGTCGCCCGGTTCGTCGACACCCTCGTCCTCGGCGCACTCGTCGCAGGGGCGTCCTTCCCCTTCGTCACCCAGGCGCTCGACCACATCGAGGCCAAGATCGAGGCGGCCAAGCAGTCCGGCACCACGGTCCAGGTCTGGCTCCTGGACGGCACGACCTCCCTCCAGTTCGGGATCGCGCTCGCCGCCTTCCTCGTCCTCGGCGTGCTGTACGAGGCGGTGCCCACCGCCAAGTGGGGCCGCACGCTCGGCAAGAAGCTCTGCGGTCTCCAGGTGCGGGACATCGAGGCGCACGAGCCGCCGACGTTCGGCGCGGCCCTGCGCCGCTGGCTCGTCTACAGCGTCCTGGGGCTTCTGGTCCTCGGTGTCCTCAACGTCCTGTGGTGCCTCTTCGACCGCCCCTGGCGCCAGTGCTGGCACGACAAGGCGGCCCACACCTTCGTGGCCGGGTAGGCCCCGGCTCGCCGACCGGGGGCGACGGGCCGCCCGTACGGCGGTCCCCCGAACGGGCGGCGATTCCTTGCGGGGCCCTGCCTCGCGGGATGCACTGCCCCCATGAGCAACGACCAGCCGACGCCCGGCCAGCCGCCCGAGGACGACCCGTTCCTCAAGAAGCCGCAGGAGCCCACGCCGCCGTCGGCGGGCTCTCCGTACGGCTCCCAGCCGCCTCCCCCCGAAGGGCCGCCGCCGGGCGGGCCCCCGCCGGGGGGACCGCCGCCCGGCTCCCCGTACGACAACGTTCCGCCGCCGCCCCCGCCGTACGGCTCCCAGCCCTACGGCGGCGGGGGCGGCTACGGCGGTCAGGACCCGCTGGCCGGGATGCCGCCGCTCGCCGACTCCGGCAAGCGCATCCTCGCGAGGATCGTCGACTGGCTGATCATCGCCGTGCCGCTCGCGATCATCGGCATCCCGTTCAACGTGTACGACCGGGCCTCCGACAGCGACGACTTCGGCGACACCATCACCGCGACCAGCACGGGCACCGGTCTCGTCTTCCAGCTCATCACCATCGTGGCGTACGTCGGGTACGACACCGTGATGGTGGCGAAGAACGGCCAGACCCTCGGCAAGAAGTGGATGAAGCTGCGGGTCGCGATGCTCAACGACGGCTCCACGCCGCCGATGAACGCCTCGCTGATCCGTGCCATCGTGCTGTGGCTGCCCGCGCTGATCTGCTGCGCCTGCCTGTGGCCGCTGCTCCTGCTGATCCTGATCCTGGTCGACAAGCCCTACAAGCAGGGCCTGCACGACAAGGCCGCCAAGACCGTGGTGGTGTCCGTCCCGCAGTAGCGGCTACGAGCTCGATCCGATCCGGGTATCGGCCCCCGCGCCCACGCGCGCGGCCGGTACCCGGATCTCGTCGTTCCGGGGGAGGGGTGGCACGGGCGCGGGCGCCTTGCGATGGACGGGCATCGTCACCGTGACGAGCAGCCCGAGCAGCAGTCCGGCGGCGCTGATCACCACGATCCCGAGCGGCGTCGTGGTGCGGGACAGCAGCAGCAGGGCGACGGTCGAGAAGACGACGGTGGCCGAACCATAGGCGAGTTGTGCGGCGTTCGGACGCGGCATGACGGGTACCGTCCCTCGAAGCATCGGCGGGTCGCACTCCCGAGCGACTCTACGACGGTGGATGCCCGAGCGAAACGGGTAGTAAGCGTGACCTAACCCACGGTACGGATGCACAGGGGGCGCATCGAGTCACCGATTCCGCCAACCGCCCTCCTCGGTGCGCCCGGTGGCCGTCCGGATAGCGGAAATGGACTCCTACATAGTGCAGTTGGTCTGTTCAAGTCAAGATCTGTCTTTTCTCCTCCAGCTCCGGTCGAATGTCGTCACTTGTGACGCGCGACCCCCGCCGAGCGGACACCCCACCTTCGGTCCGTGGGCGCGGGCGCCGGGGAGGAACACATCAAGTGACCAACAGACGACGGGCGATCAGAGCGTCCGCAGTCGTCGTGGCGCTCGCGGCCACCGCCGCCACCGCCTCGACTTTCGCCACCGCATGGGCCGAGGACAGGGGTCCGACCGCACCGGCAGGCATCGAGCGCCAGGACCCGGCTCCGGGCTCCGGCGTGGACAAGACCGCGGTCGACCACGACCTCGAGGGTCCGTACAGCAAGCAGCAGGAGCAGCAGCGCAAGGCCGCGCTCGAGCAGGTGCTGAGCGGCGAGACCAAGGTCGAGCGTCGCGGGGGCTCCCAGGTCGTCAAGCTCGACAGCAAGAAGTACGTCGAGCTGGGCCGCGAGAAGACCGACAAGATCTTCACGATCCTCGTCGAGTTCGGTGACAAGGTCGACAACACGACCCTGGTGGACCGCGCCGACGACGACACCACCGAGCCGAAGCCGAAGTTCGGCGGCACGCCCGGCCCGCTGCACAACCAGATAGCCGAGCCGGACCGTGCGAAGGACAACTCGACGGCCTGGCAGAAGGACTACAACCAGCAGCACTTCCAGGACCTGTACTTCGGCACCGGCAAGGACAAGAAGGGCCAGCCGAAGCAGTCCCTGAAGACCTACTACGAGAAGACCTCCTCGGGCCGGTACTCGGTCGAGGGCGGCGTCTCGGACTGGGTCAAGGTCGAGTACAACGAGGCCCGTTACGGCTCGAACTACTGCGGCAACAGCAACTGCGCCAACGTCTGGGACGCCGTCCGCGACGGTGTGGCCGCGTGGACCGCGGACCAGAAGGCCAAGGGTCGTACCGACGCCCAGATCAAGGCCGACATGGCGCAGTACGACCAGTGGGACCGGTACGACTTCGACGCCGACGGCAACTTCAACGAGGCCGACGGCTACATCGACCACTTCCAGATCGTCCACGCGGGCGAGGACGAGTCGGCCGGCGGCGGCGTCCAGGGCGGCGACGCCCTGTGGGCCCACCGCTGGTACGCGTACGGCACGGACGCGGGCAAGACCGGCCCGGCGAACAACAAGTCCGGCGGCACGCAGATCGGCGACACCGGCATCTGGGTCGGCGACTACACGATGCAGCCCGAGAACGGCGGCCTCGGCGTCTTCGCCCACGAGTACGGCCACGACCTGGGTCTGCCCGACCTGTACGACACCTCGGGCAAGGCCGGCGCCGAGAACTCGACCGGCTTCTGGTCCCTGATGTCCTCCGGCTCCTGGCTCGGCCGGGGCAAGGAGTCCATCGGCGACCTGCCCGGCGACATGACCGCCTGGGACAAGCTCCAGCTCGGCTGGCTCAACTACACCAAGGTGAGCAACGAGCAGCGCGGTACGAAGTCCACCCACAAGCTGGGCGTGGCCGAGTACAACACCAAGAACCCGCAGGCGCTCGTCGTCGAGCTGCCGAAGAAGCAGGTCACCACCGAGGTCGTCGCCCCCGCCGAGGGTGCCACGCAGTGGTGGAGCGACATGGGTGACGACCTCAAGAACACCCTGACCCGCTCGGTCGACCTCACCGGCAAGTCGAAGGCCGCCCTGGAGCTCAAGGGCTGGTACGACATCGAGCTGGACTACGACTACCTCTACACCGAGGTGTCGACGGACGGCGGCGCCAACTGGACCGCTCTGGACGGCACGGTGGACGGCAAGCCGCTGCCGCGCGACGCGAGCGGCGCCCCGGCGCTGACCGACGTCTCCGGCGCGTACAAGTCGCTGGCCTTCCCGCTGGACGCCTACGCGGGCAAGAAGTTCGACCTCCGCTTCCGCTACCAGACGGACGGCGGCGCGGGCGGCAAGGGCTTCGCGGCCGACGCCATCACGCTGACCGCCGACGGTGCCACTGTCTTCTCGGACAACGCCGAGAACGGTGACAACGGCTGGACGCCGAAGGGCTTCTCGCGGATCGGCGGCTCCTTCACCGAGGCGTACGAGCAGTACTACCTCGCGGAGAACCGCCAGTACGTCTCGTACGACGCGACCCTCAAGGTCGGCCCGTACAACTTCGGTTTCGCGGGTGACAAGGCGAGCTGGGTCGAGCACTACCCGTACCAGAACGGTCTGCTCGTCTGGCTGTGGGACACCTCGCAGAAGGACAACAACACGGCCGTCCACCCGGGCCAGGGCCTCGTCCTTCCGATCGACGCGCACCCGACGCCGCTGAAGTGGACCGACGGCACGCTGATGCGCAACCGCATCCAGTCCCACGACGCGCCCTTCGGCACCTACCGCACCGACGCCTTCCAGCTCCACAAGGCGGACGTCCCGGTGTGGATCAAGCCGCAGGCCGGCAACCCGGTCTTCGACGACCGCAAGGGCACGTACTGGTTCAAGGAGACCGAGCGGGCCGGTGTGAAGGTAACTGACACCAACACCAAGATCACGGTCGTCAAGGAGCCGAAGAACGGCGAGACGATCACGGTCCAGGTGGGTCCGTCGACGAAGTAATCTGCATCGTCGCAGGTCAAGGCATGATCGGCCGTCGCCCTCTAGCGGGCGGCGGCCGATCGTGTTTAGGTGCAGCTGACCGAGTTCTTATTGACAGCAGGTTCACAGGGGGAGTGGTTTCGGCATGCCCGGTGGAGGGTTCTGCAAGTTGCCGGGAGGCAGCGTGGTGGTCGCGATCGGGCTCCCGAGCCCCGCGGGCGACGGCGCCACGGTCCGCTTCCTGGTCCACGCGGCGAACCGCGCCCGCGCCCTGACCAGGCTGCGGAACCTGGGCCTGCGAGCGGTCTATCTCCGCGGCAACGCGGAACCCCCGACCCCGGACGAGATCACCGCGGTCCTCCACCACCCGGACGGCCTCCTGTGGCGCACGGCGCCCCACGAGCTCTGGCACTCCATACGCTCGCTGCCGAAGGAGCCGGGCGCGGACACGCGTCCCGCCGGGGCGATCCCACCCCCACCCCCCGTTGTGGGCATTCGTCCCGCTGCTGCTCCCCCCGCCGACAGCAGGGGCCGGGACGGATGGGCCCAGCCGACGACGAGCGCCGCGCTGACCTGGCCCTAGGGCCGGCCGATCAGGGCCTAGACCACGGGCTTCCCGGTGAGCTCGACCCCGGCCGTCCTCAGCTCTTCGAGGGCCTTCTCGGTCGTCGCCTTGGCGACCCCGGCGGTCAGGTCGAGGAGCACCTGCGTACGGAACCCCTCGCGCGCCGCGTCCAGCGCCGTCGCCCGCACGCAGTGGTCCGTCGCGATTCCGACCACGTCGACCTCGCGCACATCCCGCTCCCGCAGCCACTCCGCGAGCGTCGTGCCGTTCTCGTCACGCCCCTCGAAGCCGCTGTACGCCGCCTCGTACGCGCCCTTGTCGAAGACCGCCTCGATCGCCCCGCTGGCGACCGCGGGCGCGAAGTTCGGGTGGAAGCCCACGCCCTCCGTGCCGGCGACGCAGTGCACCGGCCAGGAGGAGACGTAGTCCGGCTCCTGGCCCGCCGGGGCGAAGTGGTCGCCCGGAGAGACGTGGTGGTCACGGGTGGCCACCACGTGCTGGTACGCGGCGCCCGCCGCCTCCCCGACCAGGTCGGTGATGGCGGCGGCGACGTCCGCTCCCCCCGCCACCGCGAGGCTGCCGCCCTCGCAGAAGTCGTTCTGAACGTCCACGACGATCAATGCGCGGTGCATGGCGGGTGTCCTTTGATGGGCGGGGCGGTGGGAAGGGAGGGGCTCGGGATGGCGGGAAGGGAGGGGCTCGGGGCGGCGGGATGGGAGGGGCTCGGGATGGCGGGAAGGGACGGCTCGGAAGGGGGAATGACGTCGAGCCTAGAGACTTCCCCCTCCCCGCGGGAGGGGGCGTCGGAGGGTGTTACACGTACTCCTTACACATACTCCGTGGGCAGCACCGGCTCGCCCCGCGACAGCTGGATCGCCGACATCGGCAGCCCGGCCCGCGCCGCGATGTGCCGCGACCTGGCCGCCTCCAGCGGCTCGCGGGCCACCACGTCGCCGCCCTTGACGAGCTCCACGAGCAGCTGGCGGTCGGCGAGCTCGGCCGGGACCGGTCCCGTGCCGACGACCTCCGCCTCCGCGACCCCGTCCGCGTCCGTCCGCCGCGCCGCCCACTTGCGGCCGCCGACCGAGGTCTTGCCGCCGAGCGACTTCTTGGCGACCGCGATCAGCGGCGCCTTCGGGTCGGCCGACTGGGCCCGGGCGACCAGCTTGTAGACCATGGAGCAGGTCGGGTGCCCGCTGCCGGTGACCAGCTGCGTGCCCACCCCGTACGCGTCGACGGGCGCCGCCGCCAGCGAGGCGATGGCGTACTCGTCCAGGTCCGAGGTGCACACGATCTTGGTGTCCTTCGCGCCCAGCTCGTCGAGCTGCGCCCGCACCCGGTGCGCCACGAGCAGCAGGTCGCCGGAGTCGATCCGGACGGCTCCGAGCTGCGGGCCCGCCAGCTCGACGGCGGTACGGACGGCCTCGGCGATGTCGTAGGTGTCGACGAGCAGCGTCGTACCCCGGCCCAGCGTGTCCACCTGGGCCTGGAAGGCGTCGCGCTCGCTGTCGTGCAGCAGGGTGAAGGCGTGCGCGGAGGTGCCGACGGTCGGGATGCCGTAGCGGAAGCCGGCCGCCAGGTCCGAGGTGGAGTCGAAGCCGCCGACGTAGGCCGCTCGCGCGGAGGCGACGGCGGCCAGCTCGTGGGTGCGCCGGGCGCCCATCTCGATCAGCCGCCGGCCGCCGGCCGCGGCCGACATCCGGGAGGCGGCCGCCGCGATGGCCGAGTCGTGGTTGAGGATCGAGAGGATCACGGTCTCCAGGAGCACGCACTCGGCGAAGGAGCCCTCGACCCGCAGGATCGGGGAGCCGGGGAAGTACACCTCGCCCTCGGGGTAGCCCCAGATGTCCCCGGAGAAGCGGTAGGCGGCCAGCCACTTCAGCGTCGGCTCGTCCACGATGCCCTGGTCGCGCAGGAAGCCGAGGACGCCCGCGTCGAAGCGGAAGTTCTCGACGGCGTCCAGGACGCGTCCGATGCCGGCCACCACGCCGTAGCGCCGCCCCTCGGGCAGTCGCCGGGTGAAGACCTCGAAGACGGAGCGCCGGTCGGCGGTACCGCCCCGGAGGGCCGCCTGGAGCATGGTCAGCTCGTACTGGTCGGTGAAGAGCGCGGTCGACGGCACGTCCACCGGGAGCCCAAGGTCCGCAGCGTTCATGTCAGCGATGCTACACGAGAAATCGTCAGAGTGACGATTTCTCGTGTCGGGAGGTGACCCGTTTGTGCGACCCCCCTCCCGAGGTGGCAGCATGGTGTAAGTGAGCGTCGCGCCTATTGAGATCGAACGTACGGAATCGGCCGAAGAGACCTTCGCGGTCGTCGAACCGGACGTGCCGTGGGTGACCCTCGTCCACAACGATCCGGTCAACCTGATGAGCTATGTGACCTACGTCTTCCAGGCGTACTTCGGTTACTCCAAGGACAAGGCGCACAAGCTGATGCTCGACGTGCACCACAAGGGCCGCGCGGTGGTCTCCAGCGGCACCCGCGAGGAGATGGAACGGGACGTGCAGGCGATGCACGGCTACGGGCTGTGGGCGACCCTCACCCAGGACCGCGGCTGATGGCGGGCCATTTCGAGGCGCTGCCCGGCGGCGGCGCGGCCGTCGCGCTCGACGAGGTCGAGATCTCCATCCTGCGCTCCCTCGCCGTCCAGCTCATGGAGCTGATCGGTCCGGGTGACGAGCCGGTCGAGGGCGAGGACCCGCTGGCCGCGCTCTTCGCCGAAGGTCCGAGCGAGCCCCCGAGCGATCCCGCCCTCAAGCGGCTCTTCCCGGACGCGTACGGCGACGAGGACGAGGAGCTGCGGGCGGCGGCGGCCGACTTCCGGCGCTACACCGAGAACGACCTGCGGGCGCGCAAGCGCGAGGACGCCCTCGCGGTCGTCCGCAACCTGGACGCGCTCACCTCGTCAGGCGAGGGCGGGGCGATCCTCAAGCTCACCGCCGACGAGTCCCGGGCCTGGCTCGGCGCCCTCAACGACCTCCGGCTGACCATCGGGACCCGTCTCGAGGTCACCGAAGAGGACGAGAGCGAGGCGCTCTACCGGCTGCCGGACTCCGATCCGCGCAAGCCGATGGTGATGGCGTACCTCTGGCTCGGCGCGCTCCAGGAGTCGCTCGTCGAGACCCTGATGCCCGGCGCTTGAGTTCCGTTCGCTCAGCGGACACTCAAATCCGGATAACGAATACGTCACCAAAGTGTTCTAGCTGGTCCTCTTGAGTGGCTTTTGCCCTCTTTTGCATGTGGCGTGCGCCACATTGCCGCCCCTCGATCACTGTTTCCCCCGTGATAAATCTTCACGACCGCCCGGGGACGCCACCCCTGTTCCCGGGGGCGCTTTGGCCGGCTGACCGCCGGTAGCACTCCATCCATATCCGGGGGGATCAGGACCTGATCCGCAGCCAGACGCAGTCGGCGCGGATCAGCATGGAGAAAGGCGCACCACCATGACCTCAGTGCAGGTCGACAAGCAGCACGACGGCAGTGAGGCCGCGGACTCCGCCTCGGGCGAGGGTTATCACCGGGCACTCGGCGCCCGTCAGATCCAGATGATCGCGATCGGCGGCGCCATCGGCACCGGCCTCTTCCTGGGCGCGGGCAAGGGCATCTCCAAGGCGGGACCCAGCCTGATCCTCGCGTACGCGATCGCGGGCCTCGTCATCTTCTTCATCATGCGGGCGCTCGGCGAGCTCCTCATGTACCGCCCCGTGTCCGGTTCCTTCTCGGAGTACGCACGCGAGTTCATCGGTCCCTTCGCGGGCTTCGTGACCGGATGGACGTACTGGCTCTTCTGGGTCGTCACCGGCATCACCGAGGTGACCGCCGCGTCCGAGTACATGCAGTACTGGACCAAGAACGCGGACGGCTGGCTCAATCAGCCGCAATGGGTGTTCGCCCTGATCTTCACGGTCGTCCTGTTCCTCGCGAACCTGATCTCGGTCAAGCTCTTCGGTGAGCTCGAGTTCTGGTTCTCGATGGTCAAGGTCACCGCGATCGTCGGCATGATCCTGATCTGCGCCGGCATCCTCACCATCGGCTTCTCCGACGCCGGTGACACCGCCTCGATGACCCTGCTGTGGTCCGAGGGCGGCTTCTTCCCCAAGGGCATCGGCTCCACCCTGATGACCCTGCAGATGGTCATGTTCGCCTTCCTCGCGGTCGAGCTGGTCGGTGTGACGGCGGGCGAGTCCAAGGACCCGAAGACCGTCCTGCCCAAGGCCATCAACACCGTGCCGTGGCGCATCGCCGTCTTCTACGTCGGCGCGCTGATCATGATCCTGTCGGTCGTCCCGTGGACCCACTTCCAGCCGGGCGTCTCCCCGTTCGTCGCGGCCTTCGAGAAGATGGGCCTCGGCATCGGCGCGGCCATCGTGAACTTCGTCGTCCTGACCGCCGCGCTCTCCTCCTGCAACTCGGGCATGTACTCCACCGGCCGCATGCTGCGCGACCTCGCGCTCAACGGCCAGGGCCCGAAGTTCTTCACCAAGCTCACCAAGAACGGCCTGCCGCTGGTCGGCACCTCGTTCTCCGCCGGGCTGATGATGGTCGGCGTCTGGATCAACTACCAGTGGCCCGGCGACGCCTTCAACTACGTCGTCTCCTTCGCCACCATCTCCGGCATGTGGGCCTGGATCATGATCCTGATCTGCCAGGTCCGCTTCCGCCTCAAGGCCGACCGCGGCGAGCTGCCCCAGTCGTCCTTCAAGGCGCCGGGCGGCATCTGGGCCAGCCTCTTCGCCCTCGCCTTCATCGGCATGGTCATCGTGATGATGGGCATCGACAAGGACGCGCGGATCTCGCTCTACTGCGCGCCGCTGTGGGGCCTGATCCTCGCTGTCGCCTACCTGGTCCTGAAGGCCCGCAACCCGGAGGGCGCGGCCTTCGCCAAGCGCTCCTGAGCTGCCACGTCTCGGCATTCGGGCCGTTCCGTACCACTCCTCGGTACCGGACGGCCCGTCTGTTTATCCTGTCGGACATGCTGACCATCACCCGGGCCCTGTACGACCAGATCGTGGAACACTCCCGCGCGGACCACCCCGACGAGGCCTGCGGCGTGGTCGCGGGTCCGGTCGGCGCCGGCCGTCCCGAGCGGTTCATCCCGATGCTGAACGCCGCGCGCTCGCCCACGTTCTACGAGTTCGACTCCGCCGACCTGCTGAAGCTGTACCGCGAGATGGACGACCGGGACGAGGAGCCTGTGATCATCTACCACTCGCACACGGCCACCGAGGCCTACCCGTCCCGCACCGACATCTCGTACGCGAACGAGCCCAACGCCCACTACGTGCTGGTCTCCACCGCCGACACCGACGGCGCGGGCCCCTTCCAGTTCCGCTCCTTCACCATCGTCGAAGGCGTCGTGACCGAGGAGGACGTGAAGGTCGTCGAGGCCTACGAGGTCTGACGGCGCCTTGCCCGAATGAGAGACTGACCGGACATCAGGGCGGCAGGACCCAGGAAGCCGGTGCGAATCCGGCACGGTCCCGCCACTGTGACCGGCGCCTTCGGGCGCCGGAAGCCAGGAACTGACCTGCCGCCTCTCACCACCGACTGGGGACGTGGAAATCCCCGGAGGAGGCATGTCCGTCATGACCTGGCGCCGCCCTACCCTGCTGCCCGCAGCCGCCCTCGTCCCACTGCTGGCCGCCTGCTCGGCCCCCTCGGCACAGGCCCCCGCGGCGAAGGCCGCACCGGGATTCCCGTACACCGTCTCCAACTGCGGTGTGAAGACGACCTTCCAGGCCCCGCCGAAGCGGGCCGTCACCATGAACCAGCACGTCACCGAGGTCGTGCTCGCCCTCGGCCTGGAGAAGTCCCTGGCCGGCACCGCCTACCTGGACGACCGGATCCTGCCCGCGTACAAGAAGGCGTACGACACGGTGCCGGTCCTCGCGAAGGAGTACCCCTCCAAGGAGGCGCTGCTCGCCGCGAACCCCGACTTCGTCTACGGCGGCTACGCCTCCGCGTTCGACGCCAAGGCCGGCCGCAGCCGGGACGACCTGAAGGCGGCGGGCGTCGAGACCCGCCTGAACATGGAGTACTGCCCCTCGGGCGCCTCCTCCCTCGCCGACCTCTACCGGGAGGTCGACGAGGTCGGCCGGACCTTCGGCGTCCCCGACCGCGGCGCGCGGTGGACGGCCGACGCGAGGAAGACCGTCGCGGCGACCGAGAAGAAGCTGACCGGGATCGCCCCGGTGTCGGTCTTCGTCTACGACAGCGGCGACAAGACGGCGTTCACCGCCGGAGGCAAGGGCATCGGCAACGAGCTGATCACCCGCGCCGGCGGACGCAACGTCTTCGCCGACCTCGACAAGCCGTTCGGCGACGCGACCTGGGAGCAGGTCGTCGCCCGCAAGCCGGACGTGATCGTCATCTACGACTACGGCTCGACGACCGTCGAACAGAAGAAGCAGCGCCTCCTGGAGGACCCTGCCCTCAAGGACGTCCCGGCGATCAAGAACCGGCGCTTCGCCGTCATGCCCCTCTCGGACGCGGTCCTCGGCGTACGCGTCCCGGCGGCGATCGAGAAGCTCGCGACCCAGCTCCACCCGACGCGGTGACGTCCGCGACGCCGCCTGAGGCGGCGGCAGCCCCGAGCCGGACGGGCAC
The DNA here is from genome assembly GCF_040645695.1 of Streptomyces sp. NPDC046712. Lineage (NCBI taxonomy): Bacteria > Bacillati > Actinomycetota > Actinomycetes > Kitasatosporales > Streptomycetaceae > Streptomyces > Streptomyces sp. NPDC046712. The sequence goes on from NZ_JBEYYW010000006.1 coordinate 23,451, forward strand.
CGCGTCCGGCCCGGGCTCGGCGGGCACCGCGTCCGACCTGGCGGCGGCGGGCACTGCGTCCGGCCCAACGCCGACGGGCACCCCGTCCGGCCCGGCGCCGACCGGTACCGCGTCCGATCCGGCGCCCGCAGCCCGCCGCTTCGGCTGGTCCGGCCCCACCGGGTCCGGCCCCGCGAGGCACCGCCCCGCGCGGTACGTGCTGGTCGTTGTCGGGCTGGTCGGCGGGCTTGCGCTCGCCGTCGTCGCCGGGGTCGCCCTGGGGTCGGTACGGATACCCGTGGGCGAGGTCGCCGCGATCCTCACCGGTCGCGCCGAACCCTCCCCGGCCCGCACGATCGTCCTCGACGTCCGGCTGCCCCGCGTCCTGCTCGGCGCGGTCGTCGGCGCCGGGCTCGCCGTCGTCGGCACCGTCCTGCAGGCCCTCGTCCGCAACCGCCTCGCCGACCCCTTCCTGCTCGGGATCTCCTCCGGCGCGTCGACGGGCGCGGTCGCCGTCCTCGTCCTCGGCATCGGAGGGGGCGTGACGACCACCCTCGCCATGCCCGCCGGGGCCTTCGCCGGCGCCCTGCTCGCCCTGGTCCTCGTCTACGCCCTGGCCCGCCGCGGCTCCACGATGACCGGCTCGAGGCTCGTCCTCGCCGGCGTGGCCGTCTCGTACATCCTGTCCGCGCTGACCACCCTCCTCCTCGTCCTCGCCGGCCGGCCCGAACACCTCCAGGAGGCGATGTTCTGGTCCCTCGGCGGCCTCGGCAGCGCCCGCTGGGACACCCTCGCCCTGCCGGCCGCCGTCCTCGCCCTCGGCGTCGCCGCCCTGCTCACCCTCGCCCGCCCGCTCGACCTGCTCCTCGTCGGCGAGGAGGGCGCGACCGTCCTCGGCCTGGACACGGCCCGCTTCCGCGCCGCCGTCTTCGTCCTGGCCTCCCTCGTCACCGCCGTCATGGTCTCGGTCAGCGGAGCCGTCGGCTTCGTCGGCCTGATGGTCCCGCACGCCGCCCGGATGCTGGTCGGCGCCCCGCACCGCCGGCTGCTGCCGGTCGCCGCGCTCGGCGGGGCGCTCGCCCTGATCCTCGCCGACCTGGCCGCCCGTACCGTCGCCGCGCCGCAGGACATCCCCGTCGGCGTCCTCACCGCCCTGACCGGCGGCCCGTTCTTCCTCTGGCTCATGCGCCGCCGCGCGGAAGGGAGCCCGGTATGACCGACACCGGCAGGACCGAGCTGCGTACCGAGGCGCTCTCGTACGGGACACGGCTGCACAGGGTCGACATCACCGCCCGCCCCGGCGAGACCGTCGGACTCGTCGGCCCCAACGGCAGTGGCAAGACCACCCTCCTGCGCTGCGTCTACGGCACCCTCACCCCCACCTCCGGCCGCGCCCTCCTCGACGGCGTCGACGCGCACACCCTGGGACCCAAGGCGCGTGCCCGGCGGATCGCCACCGTCCCGCAGGACGGCGAGGCCGAGTGCGAGCTGACCGTCCACGAACTGGTCGCCCTCGGCCGCTCCCCGCACAAGCGCTTCTGGGAGGGCGACACGGGGGAGGACCGGGCACGTGCCGAGGCGGCGCTCGCCCGCGTCGGCATCGCGGAACTCGCCGAACGCCCGTTTCCCACCCTCTCCGGCGGCGAGCGCCGCCGCGCCCTCGTCGCCCGCGCTCTCGTCCAGGAGCCGGCCCTCCTCGTCCTGGACGAGCCCACCAACCACCTGGACATCCGCTACCAGCTGGAAGTCCTGGGCCTCGTCCGCGACTTGGGCACCACCAACCTCCTCGCCCTGCACGACCTCAACCTCGCGGCCCTCTACTGCGACCGCCTCTACGTCCTGGCCCAAGGCCGGGTGGTCGCCGAGGGCCCGCCCGCCGAGGTCCTCACCCGGGAGCTGCTGGCGACCGTCTACGGGGTGGAAGCCGAGGTCGTCCCGCATCCGAGGACCGGTACTCCGACCGTCCTCTACCTCCCTGGTCCGCCTGTCGAGCGCGATCTGTCCGTCATGTGAGATCACATTCCGGAACCCGGACCGGGAATCGATACGATGACCGCATGGTTTCCCACGACGTGAGCGAAGTGACGCCGGGCAGCGTGCTGCTCGTGGCGCGGTTGCACGTCGACCTGTGCCGCCTCGCCAGCGCGATGTGAGCGGGGGCGCACCAGCGCACCCAGGAGCACGACCCCCCGCGCGGGGGCATTCAGAGCCGCGCGCCTTTCACGCCACTTCCGACAGGAGCCCATGCCATGGCCATCGAGGTCCGCATCCCGACCATCCTCCGCACCTACACCGACGGCGCCAAGGCCGTCGAGGGCAGCGGTGCGACGCTCGCCGAGCTCTTCACCGACCTCGAGACCCGTCACGCGGGCATCCAGGCCCGGATCGTGGACGAGGCCAAGGGCGGCGAGCTGCGCCGCTTCGTCAACGTCTACCTCAACGACGAGGACGTCCGCTTCCTCGACGGCATCAACACCAAGCTGACCGACGGCGACAACGTCACGATCCTGCCGGCCGTGGCCGGCGGCATGGTCTGATCCACATGCGTTACGACTCCCCGCTGGCGGCGGTCGGCAACACGCCGCTCGTCCGGCTGCCCCGGCTCTCGCCCTCGGACGACGTCCGTATCTGGGCCAAGCTGGAGGACCGCAACCCCACCGGCTCGGTCAAGGACCGCCCCGCGCTCCACATGATCGAGCAGGCCGAGAAGGACGGCCGGCTCACCCCCGGCTGCACCATCCTCGAACCGACCAGCGGAAACACCGGCATCTCGCTCGCGATGGCGGCCAAGCTCAAGGGCTACCGCATCGTCTGCGTCATGCCGGAGAACACCAGCGAGGAGCGGCGCCAGCTGCTCGCCATGTGGGGCGCCGAGATCATCTCGTCCCCCGCGGCGGGCGGGTCGAACACGGCGGTACGGGTCGCCAAGGAGCTCGCGGCCGAGAACCCCTCGTGGGTGATGCTCTACCAGTACGGCAACCCGGACAACGCGGGCGCCCACTACGCGGGCACCGGCCCCGAGATCCTCGCCGACCTGCCCTCGATCACGCACTTCGTGGCGGGTCTGGGCACCACCGGCACCCTGATGGGCGTCGGCCGCTTCCTGCGCGAGCACAAGCCGGACGTCAAGATCGTCGCCGCCGAACCGCGCTACGACGACCTGGTCTACGGCCTGCGGAACCTGGACGAGGGCTTCGTGCCCGAGCTGTACGACGCCTCCGTCCTCACCACCCGCTTCTCGGTCGGCTCGGCCGACGCCGTGACGCGTACCCGGGAACTGCTCCAGCAGGAGGGCATCTTCGCCGGCGTCTCGACGGGCGCGGCGCTGCACGCGGCGATCGGCGTCGGCAACAAGGCTGTCAAGGCGGGCGAGAGCGCGGACATCGTCTTCGTCGTCGCGGACGGCGGCTGGAAGTACCTGTCGACCGGCCTCTACACGGCGGCGACCACGGAAGAGGCGATCGCCACGGTCCAGGGCCAGCTCTGGGCGTAGCGCCGGCCGCGGCCCGCACCGCGGCCCCGTAGCCGCACCCGGGTCACGAAAGATGGCGGACCTGGTCCCACACGACCGGGTCCGCCGTTCCCACTCTGCGGCGGAACTCCCACAGCGGGACCTCCCGCAGCTCGTCCGTCTCCAGGAAACTCGGCCGTCCCTGCGCGTCCCCCACCGACCCCGGCGGGAGCGCGATCACCCCCGGCCGCTCGTCGTGGTACTTGCTGGTGATCTTGGCGACGCGCACGCAGTCCCCCTGCAGCGAGAGCACCAGGCACGGACGGTCCTTGGCCCGCCCGTCTCCCGCCGCCGCCCCACCCGACGCGCTGCGCGCGGCACCTTTCGACAGTGGCCCGTCCTCGTAGGGCACGTTCGCCCACCAGATCTCGCCCGCCCGGGGGAGCCGAGCGGGTGCCTTCCCCGGCGCGCGCGGCCGGGCCGGGGGCCGCGCGGGCGGGCGCGTCCGGCCACCGGGCCGCCGGCCCGAGCGCTTCAAGCCGTCCGCCAGCGCCACGACCAGCGCGATCACCACGACCGCGACGAGCGCCGGCCACCAGGACGTGTCCATACCCCAAGACGTTACCGGCGACCCGTACCCCGCGCTCTCCCGCCCCAGGTCCATCCGAACCGGTGACAGAGCCCGTGAGTTCGCCCACAACGGGACGCCGCGGAGGAGCGACGAGCCCTGCCGCGCCTTACGCTCGACGCATCGCAAGACCTCCCCCGCCGCTCTCCGCCCCCGGAGGTTCACGCTCCATGAAGCTCACCGTCGTCGGTTGCTCCGGGTCGTTCCCGTCTGCGGATTCGGCCTGCTCGAGCTACCTCGTAGAGGCCGACGGCTTCCGGCTGCTCCTCGACATGGGCAACGGCGCCCTGGGCGAGCTGCAGCGCCACATCGGTCTGTACGACCTCGACGCCATCTTCCTGAGCCACCTCCACGCCGACCACTGCATCGACATGTGCGGGTACTTCGTCGCGCGCTACTACCGCCACGAGGGCGGCCGCTGCGACGCCATCCCCGTCTTCGCCCCGGAGGGCGCCGAACAGCGCCTGACCACGGCGTACGCGGACACCCCCTCGGACAAGTCGATGAGCGAGGTCTTCGACTTCCAGACGCTGAAGTCCGGCTCCTTCGAGGTCGGCCCGTTCTCCGTCCGTACGGAGAAGGTGTGCCACCCGGTCGAGGCGTACGGCATCAGGATCGAGCACGGCGGCCGTTCGCTCACGTACTCGGGTGACACGGGCGTCTGCGACGCGCTGCACGAACTGGCGGACGGCACGGATCTGTTCCTGTGCGAGGCGTCCTTCACCCATGGCAAGGAGGACATCCCGGCCCTCCACCTCAACGGCCGGGAGGCGGGCGCGGAGGCGGCTCGCTCGTCGGTGGGCCGGCTGGTGCTGACCCACATCCCGCCGTGGACGGACGGCGAGCAGAACCTGGCGGACGCGCGGGCGGTGTACGACGGGCCGTCGGAGCTGGCATACGCGGGCGCGGTCTACGAGATCTGAGTACGGAACGACCGAAGCCCCCGCCCTTCCGAGGAAGAGCGGGGGCTTCGGCGTGCGCGGCGTACCGGCTTACTTCGCCTCGGCCTTCTGCAGCTCGGCGAGCTCCTCGTCGGACTCGCGGCCCGGCGTCGGCAGGTTGAACTTGGTGATCGCGAAGCGGAAGATCACGTAGTAGACCGCCGCGAAGCAGAGGCCGACCAGGGCCAGACCCCACGGGTTGCTCGCGATACCGAGGTTCAGCGCGAAGTCCACCGCACCGGCGGAGAAGCCGAAGCCGTCCTTCATCCCGAGCGCCCAGGTCAGCGCCATCGAGACGCCGGTCAGGACCGCGTGGATCGCGTACAGCACCGGGGCGATGAACATGAAGGTGAACTCGATCGGCTCGGTCACACCGGTGACGAAGGAGGTGAGCGCGAGGGAGAACATCATGCCGCCGACGACCTTGCGGCGCTCGGGGCGGGCGCAGTGGACGATCGCGAGGCAGGCCGCCGGGAGGGCGAACATCATGATCGGGAAGAAGCCGGTCATGAACTGTCCGGCGGACGGGTCGCCGGCGAGGAAGCGGGCGATGTCACCGTGCTTGCCCTCGAACTCACCCGCCTGGAACCACGGGAACGAGTTCAGCAGGTGGTGCATGCCGATCGGGATCAGCGCACGGTTGGCGACACCGAAGATGCCCGCGCCGACGGCGCCGGAGCCGACGAGCCACTCACTGAGGTTGTGCAGACCGGTGCCCAGGACCGGCCAGATCACACCGAAGACGATGCCGACGATCAGACCCGCGAAGGCGGAGAGGATCGGGACCAGGCGGCGACCACCGAAGAAGCCCGCCCAGTCGGGCAGCTTGGTCCGGTAGAACTTCTGGTACAGCAGGGCGACGACGATGCCCATCACGACACCGCCGAGGACGCCGGCGTTGACCGGGGCGTCGCTCATGACGATCTTGCCGTCGACGACGGAGGCGACCTGCGGCAGGTTCTCGTCGGTGAAGGTGGCGAGCACCTTCTGGAAGACCAGGTAGCCGGTCACCGCCGCGAGCGCGGTGGAGCCGTCCGACTTCTTGGCGAAGCCGATCGCGATACCCACGGCGAACAGCAGGGCCATGTTGTCGAGGATGGCCCCGCCACCGGCCGCCATGTAGCCGGCGAGCTTGTTGATGAAGTCCGGGAACGACTCCTTGCCGAGCATGTCGGGCTGGCCGAACCGCACCAGGAGCGCGGCGGCGGGCAGCACCGCGACCGGCAGCATGAGGCTGCGACCGATGCGCTGCATGACAGCCATCGGGCCGGGGCCCTTCTTCTTGTCGGCCGCGGGCGCGGCACTGGCCGTAGACACAACTTCCTCCTGGGGGTACCCCCGGCCGGAAGGCTGGGGGAGGGCAAGGCGCCGCCAGGGGACTGGTGTTACGGGGGACGGCGGCGTCTCGGGGAACGCGGTGGTCTGGACCGCGTGGTCTACACCAATGAGTGGTGTAGACCTGTTTTAGCACGTGAGACTTAGATAAGGAACCTGCGAATTCTGTGTGGCCGAGCCATAGCGGGGAGTGAACGACGAAAGGCCCTCGGACCAGGAGGTCCGAGGGCCCTGAGGGGCTCCGTGCGCGGGGTCGAAAGCCCCGGATCGGCTACGCCTTGGTGACGTCCCGATCCATCTCCTCGCCCAGCTCGTCCGGCTCCCGCCCCGGCGTCGGGAGATCGAACTTGGTGATCGCGAACCGGAAGATCACGTAGTAGACGAGGGCGAAGGCCAGGCCGATCGGAATGATCAGCCACGGCTTCGTCGCGAGGTTCCAGTTGATGACGTAGTCGATCAGCCCCGCCGAGAAGCTGAAACCGTCCTTCACCCCCAGCGCCCAGGTCACGGCCATCGACACGCCCGTGAGCAGGGCGTGGATCGCGTAGAGCACCGGGGCGATGAAGAGGAACGAGTACTCGATCGGCTCGGTGATGCCGGTGACGAAGGACGTCAGGGCGACCGAGAGCATCAGGCCGCCCACCTCCTTGCGCCGGTGCGGCTTGGCGCAGTGGGTGATCGCCAGGGCGGCCGCCGGGAGTGCGAACATCATGATCGGGAAGAAGCCCGTCAGGAACTGGCCGGCGTTCGGGTCGCCCGCGAGGAACATGGGGATGTCGCCGTGGACCGTCGTCCCGTCCGGCTTCTCGTACGTGCCGAACTGGAACCAGATCGGCACGTTCAGGAACTGGTGCAGGCCGATGACCAGCAGAGCCCGGTTCGCGACGCCGAAGATGCCCGAGCCCCAGGCGCCCAGGCCCACCAGCCAGTCGCTGAAGTTCTCCAGCGCGTCGCCGATCGGCGGCCAGACCCACAGACACAGGGACGCGAAGGCGATCGCCACGAACGTCATGATGATCGGCACGAGGCGGCGGCCGTTGAAGAAGCCCAGCCAGTCGACGAGCTTCTTCCGGTGGTAGCGCTGCCAGAACCAGGCCGTGAGCAGACCGATGATGATGCCGCCGAAGACGCCCGGGTTCTGGTACGTGTACCCGCTGAACGCTTGCTCGGGCGCGAGGCAGCCGCCGTCGATGTCCGCCGTTCCGGGCGGGCAGTCCTCCGGGAACTGGCGCAGCACGTTGTAGTAGACGAGGAAGCCCACGGTGGCGGCAAGCGCCGTCGAGCCGTCCGCCTTCTTCGCCATGCCGATGGCGACACCGATGCAGAACAGCAGAGGGAGGCCGAGGTTGCCGTCGAGCAGGGCGCCTCCGGCGCCCGCCATCACCTTCGCGACGTTGTCCCAGCCCAGTCCGTCCTGTCCGAAGACGTCCGGCTGTCCGAGGCGGTTGATGATGCCGGCCGCCGGGAGTACGGCGATGGGCAGCTGGAGGCTGCGGCCCATCTTCTGCAGCCCCTGGAAGAGGCCGCCCCACATCGACTTCCTGGGTGCGGCGGCGGCGCTGTCCGTACTCTCCGTGCTCATCGGCGTCCTCCCTGACCCGGAACAAGCCGGGCCCGACTCACGTTGCACACTGGTGTAGACCAGTTGCGATAGGCTCCCCGAGGCCCCCCGCGGGCAGGGTGCCGGTGATCGTCATCATTGGGCAGAACGAGGGCAATCGCTCGCGAAGTTGGGCCAACCGTGGGTTACCGTGACAAAGCGGACCATCGGTGCGCCGTGACTCACGTTTCTTGAACGGAACGGACAGGGAGAAACACATGGCCAGCAAGGCTGAGAAGATCGTCGCCGGGCTCGGCGGCATCGACAACATCGAAGAGGTCGAGGGCTGCATCACCCGTCTGCGCACCGAGGTCGTCGACCCCGCGAAGGTCGACGAAGCCGCCCTCAAGGCCGCCGGCGCCCACGGCGTCGTGAAGATGGGCACCGCGATCCAGGTCGTCATCGGCACCGACGCCGACCCCATCGCCGCCGACATCGAAGACATGATGTGAGCCACTCCCGCACCTGAGAGAGGGCCCGTTCCGGCAGGGGAACGGGCCCTCCTTCCGTACGGCTACGCTCGAGGCATGTCTCGTATCGACGGCCGTACCCCCGAACAGCTCCGCCCCGTCACCATCGAACGCGGATGGAGCAAGCACGCCGAGGGCTCCGTCCTCATCTCCTTCGGCGACACCAAGGTCTTCTGCACCGCCTCCGTCACCGAAGGCGTCCCGCGCTGGCGCAAGGGCAGCGGCGAGGGCTGGGTCACCGGCGAGTACTCGATGCTGCCCCGCGCCACCAACACCCGCGGCGACCGCGAATCCGTCCGCGGCAAGATCGGCGGCCGCACCCACGAGATCTCCCGCCTCATCGGCCGCTCCCTGCGCGCCGTCATCGACTACAAGGCGCTCGGCGAGAACACCATCGTCCTCGACTGCGACGTCCTCCAGGCCGACGGCGGCACCCGCACCGCCGCGATCACCGGCGCCTACGTCGCCCTCGCCGACGCCGTCTCCTGGGCCCAGGGCAAGAAGCTCGTCAAGGCCGGCCGCAAGCCGCTCACCGGCACCGTCGCCGCCGTCTCCGTCGGCATCGTCGACGGCACCCCCCTCCTCGACCTCTGCTACGAGGAGGACGTCCGCGCCGAGACCGACATGAACGTCGTCTGCACCGGCGACGGCCGCTTCGTCGAGGTCCAGGGCACCGCCGAGGCCGAGCCCTTCGACCGCAAGGAGCTCAACGCGCTCCTCGACCTCGCCTCCGGCGGCTGCGCCGACCTCGCCGACATCCAGCGCAAGGCGCTCGAAGGAACTCTGTAGGGCGCCACCGCGTCTCCTTGAACACGGGCGTACGGCCTGAGCCGTACGCCCGTACATCCATATCCCCTGGGGAGGACCAGTCTTGAAGCGCCGTCTCGCACTCGCCGTGGCCTCGGCAGCCGTACTCACCACCACCCTCGTCGGCTGCGGAGCCCTCGACAAGGCAATGGACTGCGTCGCGACCGCCGACGCGATAGCCACCAGCGTCGACAAGCTCCAGCAGGCCGTCTCCAGCGCCTCCAACGACCCGACGCAGCTCAACGAGGCCCTGAACGACATCTCCACCGAACTCGACAAGCTCAAGGACACGACCGACAACGCGGACCTGTCCAAGGCCGTCGACGACCTCACCAAGGGCGTCGAGTCCGTCAAGACCGCCGTCAACAACGGCGACACCACCCCGGACATCAAGCCGATCACCGACGCGGCCACCGAGATCGGCAAGGTCTGCACCCCGTAGCCCCGTAGATACTGGGGACATGACCCGCCTGATCCTCGCCACCCGCAACGCGGGAAAGATCACCGAACTCCACGCTATCCTCGCCGACGCGGGCCTCACCCACGACCTCGTCGGCGCGGACGCGTACCCGGAGATCCCCGACGTCAAGGAAACCGGCGTCACCTTCGCCGAGAACGCCCTCCTCAAGGCCCACGCCCTGGCCCAGGCCACCGGCCTGCCGGCCGTCGCCGACGACTCCGGCCTCTGCGTCGACGTCCTGAACGGCGCCCCCGGCATCTTCTCGGCCCGCTGGTCCGGCACCCACGGCAACGACCGCGCGAACCTGGACCTGCTCCTGGCCCAGCTCGCCGACATCGACGACGCCCACCGCTCCGCCCACTTCGCCTGCGCGGCGGCCCTCGCCCTCCCCGACGGCACGGAACGCGTGGTCGAGGGCCGGATGCCGGGCACCCTCCGCCACGCCCCGGTGGGCACGAACGGCTTCGGCTACGACCCGATCCTCCAGCCGGAGGGCTACGAGGTGACGTGCGCGCAGCTCTCCCCGGAGGAGAAGAACGCGATCAGCCACCGGGGGAAGGCGTTCAGGGCGCTCGTTCCGGTGGTGCGGGAGCTGCTGGGCTGAGTGCGGCCGGGGGGACTCGAACCCCCACGGGTGTTACCCCACTGGGACCTAAACCCAGCGTGACTGCCAATTCCACCACGGCCGCCTGGTGCCCGGTCATGTTACTGGCCGGGCACCCGAATCAGATCCCCAGGTCCTTGATGATCTTGGCGACGTGGCCCGTCGCCTTCACGTTGTACAGGGCGCGCTCGACCTTGCCGGACTCGTCGACGATCACCGTCGAGCGGATCACGCCCGTGACCGTCTTGCCGTACAGCTTCTTCTCGCCGAAGGCGCCGTACGCCTCGAGGACCTCCTTGGACGGGTCGCCGACCAGCGTGACCTTCAGGTCCTCCTTCTCACGGAACTTCGCCAGCTTCTCCGGCTTGTCCGGCGACACGCCGATGACGTCGTAGCCGGCGCCCGCCAGCAGCTCCAGGTTGTCCGTGAAGTCGCAGGCCTGCTTCGTGCAGCCCGGGGTGAGCGCGGCGGGGTAGAAGTAGACGATGACCTTGCGGCCCTTGTGGTCCGCGAGCGAGATCTCGTTGCCGTCCGCGTCGGGCAGGGTGAAGGCGGGGGCGGTGTCGCCGGGCTGAAGTCGCTCGCTCATGGCTCTCCTCGGAGTATGTACGCGTACACACTCGAGCCTAATGGGGGCCTGAGACAGACCTCGGGCCTCGAAACTGAGAGACTGTCCGTCAACGACCGATTACGACTACGGAGGCAGCGCGGTGTCGGAGGCCAGGACCCCTGCGCAGATCGAGGCGGACATCGTCCGCCGGCGCGAGCAGCTCGCCGTCACTCTCGACGAGATCGGCATTCGGGTGCACCCGAAGACGATCGTCGGCGACGCGAAGGCGAAGGTCGCCTCCACGGTCGACCACACCGTCGGGCGAGCGTTCGTCGCCGTCAATCGGACCGTGTCCGATGTGAAGGCACGCTTCACCCATGAAGACGGCACACCCCGCCTGGAGCGGGTCGTCCCGGCGGCGCTGGTCGCCGCCGCGGCCGTCGTCGGGCTGCTCGCGGTCTCGACGCGCAAGCGCAAGGGATGACCGCTCCCGAGTACGGCGGGCGCGGCCGGGCAGGTAGGTTCGAGTCGTGAGCGAGAACACCCACGACAAGCTGCCCATCCGGATGCTCCACGACCGTGTGCTGGTCCGCACCGACTCCCCCGAGGGGGAGCGGCGCTCGGGCGGCGGCATCCTGATTCCGGCGACCGCCGCCGTCGGACGCCGGCTGGCCTGGGCCGAGGTCGTCGCGGTCGGCCAGAACGTCCGTACGGTCGAGACCGGTGACCGGGTTCTGTACGACCCCGAGGACCGCGCCGAGGTCGAGGTGCGGGGCGTCGCGTACGTCCTGATGCGGGAGCGCGATCTGCACGCGGTGGCCGCGGACCGGTTCGAGGGCTCCAAGGACACCACCGGCCTGTACCTCTAGGCCCGTACCTCTAGACCTGCCCTCTGGACCTGCTGCCCTCCGGACCTGCCTGACGCGAAGACCTGGTGACCGGTGTCACCAGGTCTTTTGTATGGATTTTGCTACCCTGGAGCCACCCGACGAGACGCGCCGTACCGGGCTTCACGCACGACCTGCAAAGACGACGCACCCCTGTTGTTCCGTCTCGCGGAGGTGCTGTCGTCATGGCCTGGATTCTTCTCATCGTCGCCGGTCTGCTCGAGGTCGGCTGGTCGATCGGCATGAAGTACACCGACGGGTTCACCCGCCTCTGGCCCAGTGTCTTCACGGGCGCCGGGATCGTCGCCTCCATGATGCTGCTGTCGCATGCCGCCAAGACGCTGCCGATCGGTACGGCGTACGGCGTCTGGGTCGGCATCGGCGCGGCCGGTGCGGCGGTGCTCGGCATGGTGGTGCTCGGTGAGCCGGCGACCGCCGCGCGGATCTTCTTCGTCTGTCTGCTCCTGGTCGCGGTGGTGGGTCTGAAGGCGACCTCGGGTCACTAGGGGGTGTCTCGTCGATCAGGCCGGATCAGGGCCGGGTCGACGCTGATCCACGGACAGCCCTAGCTCGGCGAGGCGGCTGCCGGCGACAGCGCCGACGGTGGGGGAGCGGGTGCCGGGGCGGTGGTGGAGGGCGTGCTGCCCTCTGCCCCGCCCGTACCGTCGCCGTCCGTTCCTCCTTGGGTGGCGGTGGGCTCCGGTTGCGGCTTGAGCGGCTGCGGCTGCTGCGGTTGTTGCGGCTCGGGCCGAACGGGCCGCTGAGGCAGCTGTGGTGACTGGGGTGCCTGGGGTGCCTGGGGTGCGTGCGGTGGCTGTGGGCGACCGTTCGTCCGCGGCGGCCCCTCCATCCCCTCGGCCGACTCCTCCCAGTCTCCCCAGTCCTCCCATTCCTCCTCGTACGGCATGTCCGGCTGCGTCGGCTCCACCGGGCCCCACGACTCCACCGCGCCCTCGCCGACCTGCAGCTCGAACTCCCGTGCTTCCGTCCCGGCCAGCGCCTCCCGTGTGAACTGCCCCCAGATCTCCGCGGGCGGCCCGCCCCCGTTGATCCGGGGCAGGCCCAGCGCCCCGTACAGCGACTTCTGTCGGCCCGTCACCGGGTCCTGGCCCATCATCGTGACCACCGTCGCGAGATCCGGGGTGTACCCCGCGAACCAGGCGGCCTTGTCGTCCTCCGCCGTGCCGGTCTTGCCCGCCGCCGGCCGGCCCGCGGACAGCGCCGCCTTACCCGTACCGAACTCCACGACGCTCCGCAGGACCGATGTCGTCGTGTCGGCGGCCTCCCGGCTCACCGCCTGCCGGCTCTCGGTGGCCGGCAGAGACAGCTCCTGGCCGTCCTTGGTGACCTTGTCGACGAGGGTGTACGCGCCGTGCCGGCCGTGGTTGGCGAGGGTGGCGTACGCCTCCGCCATGTCGAGGACGCTCGCGGTGGCGGTTCCCAGGGCGATGGAGGGGGAGGCGCTGAGGTCGGGGGTGTTCGCGGGCAGGCCGAGGGCGACGGCGGTCTGCTTGACCTTCGCGGGCCCGACGTCCACCGCCATCTGCGCGTACACCGTGTTGACCGAGTTGTCGGTGGCCGTGCGGACGGTGATGTCGCCGAACGACTCGTCGTCCTCGTTGCCCGGGGCGTAGTAGTCGCCGCGCCAGCCCTGCACGGGGCGCTGGTTGGTGCCGTCGTAGTACGTGTTCGGGGTGATCTGTTCGCCCTCCTGGGTGAACGAGCCGTGCTCGAACGCCGCCGTGAGGACGAAGGGTTTGAAGGTGGATCCGACCTGGTAGTCGCGGCGGGTGGCGTTGTTGACGTACTGCCTGGTGTAGTCGATGCCGCCGTACAGGGCGAGGACGCGGCCGGTCGCGGGGTCGATCGCGGCGCCCCCGACCCGTACGTAGCGGTCGGTGGGGTTCTGGGCGGCGTCGAGCTTCGACATCACCCGGTCCTCGACGGCCGTGACGAAGGCGTCCTGCTTCTCCTTCTCCAGGGTGGTGGTGATGCGGAAGCCGCCGCCGGCGAGGGTGTTCTCGTCGACGACGCCGTTGCTGGTCAGGTACTCCTCGACGGCCTGGACGAGGTAGCCGCGCTGCCCGGAGAGGCCATGGGCGGGGCGGGCGGTCTGCGGGGTGGGGAAGGCGGTCGCGGTCCGCTCGGCGGGGGTGAGCCACTTCTCCTTGACCATGCCGTCCAGGACGTAGTTCCAGCGGGCGAGGGCCTTGGTCATGCTCTCGGGGTGGGTGGCGACGTCGTAGGCGCTGGGGGCCTTGAGCAGCGAGGCGAGGTAGGCGCCCTGGGCGGTGTCGAGTTGTCCGGCGTCCTTGCCGAAGTAGGCGCGGGCGGCGGCCTGGATGCCGTAGGCGTTGCGGCCGAAGTAGCTGGTGTTCAGATAACCCTCGAAGATCTCGTCCTTGCTCTTCTCGCGGTTGAGCTTGATGGCGATGAAGAACTCCTTCACCTTGCGGGTGACGGTCTGCTCCTGGGCCAGGTAGTAGTTCTTGACGTACTGCTGGGTGATGGTGGAGCCGGACTGTCTGCCCTTGCCGGTGAGGGTGTTCCAGGCGCCGCGGACCATGGCCTTGGGGTCGACGACAGCCCGTTCGGAGTAGAAGTCGCGGTCCTCCGCGGCGAGTACGGCGTGCTGGACGGTCGCGGGGACCTGTGAGAGCCGTACGTTCTCGCGGTTGATCTCGCCGTCGCGGGCGATCTGGGTGCCGTCCTTGTAGAGGTACACGTTGGACTGGGCGATCGCGGCGGAGTTGGCGGGTGGGATGTCGACGAGCAGGTAGCCGGCGACGAGGCCGCCGGCGAGCAGCAGGGCGGTGAAGAGGAAGGTGCCGAGGAGCGCCCGCAGGATGCGTCGGGGGCGGGAGCGCCGTGGGCGCTTGGGGGGTGTGGCGGGGACGGTGGGGTCCCTGGGCGCCCAGCCGGGGCGGTGTGGCTGGTCGTCGCTCATGGTGGAGCTCCCGTACCGGATGAAGGGGATGGCTCCCCCATACTGCACGCAACGGGACAGAACCTGAGGAATGCGACTCGAAATCTACTCGCGGTGGCGGAATGCGGGGGGCTAGGGTCGTGCGCTTTGGTGCCGTCAGGACGGACAGGAGGGGACCGGCATGCTGCGGCTGTACGCGACGGTGGCCGCGGGTGGGTTCCGGCGCCATGCGACGTACCGGATGGCCACGGCGGCGGGGGTGTTCACCAACACCGTCTTCGGCTTCATCCTGTCGTACACCTATATCGCCCTGTGGGACGAGCGCCCGCAGCTCGGCGGCTACGACATGGCCGACGCGCTCGCCTATGTGTGGATCGGGCAGGGGCTGATCACCGTCTGCGGGCTGATGGGCGGCGGGTTCGAGGATGAGCTCATCGAACGGATCAGAACGGGTGACATCGCCGTCGATCTGTACCGGCCGGCCGATCTGCAGGGCTGGTGGTTCTCGGCCAACGCGGGGCGGAGCGCGTATCAGTTGCTGGGGCGCGGAGTGGTCCCGATGGCGGTCGGCGCGCTCGCGTTCGACTTCCGGCTGCCGGAGCGGGCGTCGACCTGGGCGGCGTTCCTGCTGGCGGTCGCGCTGGGTTCGACGGTGAGCTTCGCGATCTGGTACCTGGTCGCGATGAGCGCGTTCTGGCTGATGGACGGTCAGGGGGTGGTGCAGGTGGCATGGCTGGGCGGGCTGTTCTTCTCCGGGATGCTGCTGCCGCTGACCGTGTTCCCGGGCGTGCTGGGTGAGGTGGCGCGGATGCTGCCGTGGGCGTCGATGCTGCAGATCCCGGCGGATGTGTATCTGGAGAAGTACGAGGGGTGGGGGCTGCTCGGGGCGTACGCGTTCCAGCTCGGCTGGGCCGCGGTGCTGCTGGTGGCGGGGCGGCTGGCGCAGTCGCTGGCGACGCGGAAGGTGGTGGTGCAGGGTGGGTGAGTCCGCGCTCGGGGAGTCCTGGCGGACGTACCGGATGGTCGCGGGGATGTGGATCCGTTCGACGATGACGTACCGCACGTCCTTCGCTCTGACACTGGTCACCTCCTTCACCGTCACCTTCTTCGACTTCGTCGTGATCCTGCTGATGTTCGGTCAGGTGCAGGGCCTCGGCGGTTTCTCGTTCGCCGAGGTCGCGTTCCTGTACGGGACGACCAGCACGTCCTTCGGACTGGCGGACCTGACGATGGGCTCGCTGCAGCGGATGGGCAAGCGGGTGCGGGACGGCTCGCTCGACATGTTTCTGATGCGGCCGGCGCCGGTTCTGGCGCAGGTGGCGGCGGACAAGTTCGCGCTGCGGCGGCTGGGCCGGGTGGCCCAGGGGGTCTTCGTGCTGGTCTGGGCGCTGCTGATCCTGCCCGTGGAGTGGACGGTGCTGAAGGTGCTGCTGCTGCCGGTGATGGTGGTGTGCGGCGCGCTGATCTTCTCTGCGGTGATGGTCGTGGGCGCGTCGGCCCTGTTCTGGGCGCAGGACGCGGCGGAGGTGACCAGCTCGTTCACGTACGGCGGGAACACGCTGCTGCAGTACCCGCCGGCGATCTTCGCGCAGGACCTGGTGCGCGGGGTCGTGTACGTCGTGCCGCTGGCGTTCGTGAACTGGCTGCCGGGGCTGTACGTCCTGGGGCGCGAGGCGCCGTCGGGGGTGCCGGCCTGGACGGCGTTCGGGTCGCCGCTGGTCGCGGCGGTGTGCTGCGGGCTGGCCGGTCTCGCCTGGCGGGCGGGACTTCGTTCGTACCGGAGTACAGGGAGCTGAGGCATGGCCTTCATTGAGCTGGACGACGTCGAGAAGGTCTTCACGGTGCGCCGGAGGGCGGGGCTCGTGCGCCGGGAGAAGCGTGAGGTCCGGGCGGTCGACGGGATCAGCTTCGGCGTGGAGCGCGGCGAGATGGTCGGCTACATCGGCCCGAACGGCGCGGG
The DNA here is from genome assembly GCF_040645695.1 of Streptomyces sp. NPDC046712. Taxonomy (NCBI): domain Bacteria; kingdom Bacillati; phylum Actinomycetota; class Actinomycetes; order Kitasatosporales; family Streptomycetaceae; genus Streptomyces; species Streptomyces sp. NPDC046712. The sequence goes on from NZ_JBEYYW010000006.1 coordinate 40,049, forward strand.
CAAGTCGACCACGATCAAGATGCTGACCGGCATCCTCACCCCGAGCGGGGGCCGGCTGCGGGTCGCGGGCATCGATCCGTCGCGGGAGCGGACACGGCTCGCGCACCGGATCGGGGTGGTGTTCGGGCAGCGGACGACGCTGTGGTGGGACCTGCCGCTGAAGGACTCGTACCGGCTGATGCACCGGATGTACCGGATCCCGGACGAGCGCTTCGCCGCCAATCTGGCGCGCTGCGTGGAGCTCCTTGAGCTGGGGGAGCTGCTCGACGTCCCGGTCCGGCAGCTGTCCCTGGGCCAGCGCATGCGCGGCGACATCGCGGCGGCGCTCCTGCACGACCCGGACGTGCTGTACCTGGACGAACCGACGATCGGCCTCGATATCGTCTCGAAGGCGCGGGTACGGGAGTTCCTGCGCGAGCTCAACGCCTCGCGGGGCACGACGGTGCTGCTGACGACCCATGACCTGACGGACATCGAGCAGCTGTGCAGGCGGGTGATGGTGATCGACCACGGCCGGCTGATGTACGACGGCGAGCTGGCGGGCCTGCACGAGGTGGGGGAGAGCGAGCGCCTTCTGGTGGTGGACCTGGAACGGGAGCTGCCGCCGATCGAGGTGGCGGGGGCCCGCTTCGTACGGGCGGAGGGCCCGCGGCAGGTGCTGGCGTTCCCGGCGTCGGCGTCGGCGGCGCCGCTCGTGGCGGCGGTGGCGGCAACATATCCGCTGGTGGACCTGTCGGTGCGGGAGCCGGACATCGAGGCCGTGATCGCGAAGATGTACGGGGAACGGGAACTCGGGGTGCGCGCGGAGAGTCCCTGAGATAGGGAGGTCAGGTGATGAGCGACACGACGACTGATACGAAGCGCCCCCTGGTGGCGTTCTCGTACACGGCGGCGGACGCGGAGAGGCACCGCGGGGTCCGCCGTATGAAGATGCTGGCCACGGGCCTGCTGGTCTTCGTGGCGATCATCTACGCCCTGGCGACATGGGCGGAGAACGCGGGGTGGGGCGCCTGGACCGGCTATGTGGCGGCCGCGGCGGAGGCCGGCATGGTGGGCGCGCTGGCGGACTGGTTCGCGGTGACGGCGCTGTTCCGTCGCCCGCTGGGCCTGCCGATCCCGCACACCGCGATCATCCCGACGAAGAAGGACCAGCTGGGCGCCACCCTGGGTTCCTTCGTCGGCGAGAACTTCCTGTCGGCCGATGTCGTACGGGGGCGGCTGCACGCGCTGGGCATCGCGGGCCGGCTCGGGGCCTGGCTGGCCGAGCCGGGGCATGCGGACCGGACCACTCATGAGCTCGCGACGGCCCTGCGCGGCGCCCTGACGGTCCTCCGGGACTCGGACGTCCAGGCGGTGGTCGGCGAGGCGATCACCCGGCGGGCGGAGGCGGCGGAGATCGCGCCGGGGATAGGGAAGACCCTCGAGAAGATCGTCTCCGACGGGGCGCACCACCGGGCCGTGGACCTGGTGTGCGCCCGGGCGCACGACTGGCTGGTGTTCCACGCGGACTCGGTGATGGACGCGGTCCAGGGCGGGGCGCCGGGCTGGACCCCGCGCTTCGTGGACCGGAGGGTCGGCGAGCGCGTCTACAAGGAACTGCTGCGCTTCGTCACGGAGATGCGGGACATGCCGTCGCACCCGGCGCGCGGCGCGATCGACCGCTTCCTGACGGACTTCGCGGCCGACCTCCAGGCGGACACGGACACCCGGGCGCGGGTGGAACGCCTGAAGGCGGACCTGCTGGCCCGCCCGGAGATCCAGGACATCATCGCCTCGGCGTGGGCGTCGGTGCGGGGCCTGATCATCGCGGCGGCGGAGGACGAGCAGAGCCAGCTGCGCCTGCGGGCGCGGGCCTCGCTGATCTCCCTGGGCGGCCGGCTGGTGACGGACAGCCGCCTGCAGGCGAAGGTCGAGGGCTGGGTCGAGGACGCGGCGGCGTACGTGGTCACGACGTACAGGGACGAGATCACGTCCCTGATCAGCGACACGGTGGCGGGCTGGGACGCCGACCAGACCTCGAAGAAGATCGAGGCGAACATCGGCCGGGACCTTCAGTTCATCCGCATCAACGGCACGGTGGTGGGCGCCCTGGCGGGCCTACTGATCTACACGGTGAGCCACGCGGTGGGCGGGTAGGGACGGGCGCTGCGCTTGAAAGGCGGGGGCTGGGCGGGTGCGCTGGTCGGGTGCTGGGCCGGGTGATTGGGCCTAGGGGCCGGGACAGGGCTTCTGTGCCTCGTAGGGGTGCGCTGGGCGGGCAAGGGGGTAGGGGAACCTGCCCGCCCAGCGCTCATGGGGAGGGCACTTGGTAGTACGTACGGAACGGCGGGGCCGTTCAGCGCGTGACGCGGGACTTCAGCCCTTGCTACGGGTAACGGCCCACGAGGTGCCGGCCATGGCCCCGGCGACCCCGAACACGGCGGGCCAGGCCCCGACCTTCTTCGCGAGCGGATGCGACCCGGCGAAAGCGGCGACGTAGGCCGCCGTGAGCCCGGCGGCAGTCTTCCCGCCCGCCACCTGCTGCCACTCCCGCGCGGCGAGCGCCCCGGCCCCGGCGAGCACGACGCCCCCGAGGGGCCGCTTCTTGGTCCACCGGGCGATGGCGTAACCACCGACGAGCCCACTCGCCGCCACAACCGATGCCGGAATCTTCGCCATGGCTCGGTATCCCTTCATTCTTCACACTGTGCTGCTGCCGATGGCCACGCTACGCCCGCCCAGCGGAGCGAGGGCCAGCAGGTAGCAGAGCCCGCCGATCGGCATCAGATCCAGGCTGGCCGCCATCGCGACCGTTCCGAGCAGGACCAGGACGAGCGCCCGGACGGCGTGCCGCCCGGTGAGCGTGGCGAGGAGGGCGATCAGGCCTATGTAGAGGAAGACGGGCCCGACGGTGTACACCACCGGCATCACGCCCGGATACTCCTGCACCTGGGCGAACAACTCCTTCATCTCGGCCTTGTCGACCGCGTGGAACCCGACGACGAGGTCGATCACGGCCTGCGCGAACGCGGCCCCCACCCCTATCAGCCCGGCGACCAAGCCGACGGCCCCAATGCGCCGCCGCACAGCCCCACCGCCGGCAACGGCCATCCGCCACAACCCCACACACGCCACCCCGAAGAACATCACCCCGAAGAGAAACGCGAAGTGCCCCAAGGTCCACCCGAAGCCGGGCGCCTTGGACCCGGGCACGAAGAGCCGTACGGACCCATAGGCAATGAGGAGGAGGGGCGCGGCGAAGAAGGAGACCCGGGTGAGTGCTGCTCGCTCTGTCATACCCTCAACCCTGCCGCCGCCCCACCCCTCCCCACCATCAGTGATCACCAGGACAACTCCCGGACATCAGCCCTGATATGACTCGGGGTCAGCGGCCCCGCGTTGCTAGGCCACGACATCGCCTGAGTCTCGCGCGCCAATCGGCCACACCTCAATTGCGATCTTTGCGAGGTCAATCTGGCGCTCTTCGATGCCTTGGGTGCGCCAGGCATCCTGATCGGCATCCCAGAGCCGATTAATGCCAGTCCCTTGCGTGATGAGGAAAGACGACGATGCGTACGCTTCGACCTTCTCTGGGTAGGCCTTGTTGGAGGCTATGCGGTTCTTTCTCCCGTGGAGCAAGGTCTGGTTTCCGAGTCGGTTGACCCATGCCCCGTGGTCTCCAAGGCGATAGTCGGCCTCTGGAGCCTGGGGGTAGATGTGCTCGACGTGCACGGTACTCGCACCCGCGACAACGACATCGTCTACCCCATCGCGCTGTCGCAAGTGGCGCTCGATCGCAGTGAGTAGGTAGCGCGCCTGCGTGCTCCTCGGGATGGGGGCCTGCTCGAAGTCGGCCTGGAACGCTGCGTCGTCGGGCGTCCAGTTGATGATCTGTTGGAGCGCGTCCGACAGGGAAAGGCCAGAACTCACCTGCTTGGCGAGGTCGAAAAGCTTCTCTTCGAGCAGGGTCGACTCGCGGCGCCCAACCACCGTCCATCGAACGTAGTAGCTGATGAGCGCCTGGGTGATTCGTACGAGCTCGCTGTAGTCGTACTTCCTCGATACAGCAAGAAGTAGCGGGTATGCGGCATCAGCCCCCAGTGATTTGAACTCGTCCAGCAGGCTATCGAGTGCTTCGAGTCCAGTTCCAGAGGTGATCAGCTCGATATACCTTCCGGACGCGTTCTGAAGTTCTGCGGCAAAGGTCCTGACCTCGTACCGGGGAAGCTCCTTGTCGAAGCGCTCAGTAAGTTCTCGTCTAATGGTGGTGTACAGGCTGTGCGACCTTACGTCGCCATGTCCAGCTACCCAGAAATGGCGCAAAAACTTCTCAATATCTTCCCGTCGCTCAAAGCCGTCGAGAAGTGAGCGCCACGCGCTATTAACGCGCGCCTTCTCATCGTCACCTCTGCTCTTTTCCATGAGGAAGTTGCGGACGAGGTCGACGGTAGACAGGTCCTTTCCGCGAGAGTTGATTGTCTCAAACACCTCGTTGGCATCACTGGAAGTAGGTGTTTGCACCTCGACGAACACGAGACCTTTGACGAGGCAATCCCTCAGTTCCTCGAGCCAGTCAATCCGTTCGTCATCCGAAATGAGTGGGGCGAGGGCTGACGCTATGTGACCTTCGAATAGAGAATAGGCGTCCTGGACGAGCTTGTGTGAGGGGCGAGAAGGCAGCTCTGTTTGCGCAACCTTCCCCGTGGCTTCATTCCAGTCTTGAATGAAGTCCTTGAAGAAATCTCGGTCGAAGAGGGATAGGGTGAGGAAGTACTGAGGCTGCGAGTGACGCCCGTCCTTGCGGGCTATGTAGTCGCGTTGGATGTTATTTGCCATCACTCGAGCCTCTGTTGAGGCCATTGTCCCTAGAGTGTCCCTGATGGCTGCGATGAGAATGGTTGAGGTGGTCAGACGCTGCTGCCCATCCAGGAGAGAGCGGCTGGTTATTTTGTCATCTGTAATGGTGACGATCGGGCCGATAAAGTACTCCGAGGACGCCTTGGTTCCTGTCCGGCGCGCTCGCATGAACTTCTGAATGTCATCCCAGTATGTGTCGACCTCACGCTTTCCCCAAGCGTATTGACGCTGACTGTCGTCCGGCACTTCAACCGGCGGATTATTCGCGCCTATGAGCTGCCCGAGCGTCTGGCGGGCGGCGTGCTTGATGATGGCCATGAGCTTTCCTCCCCGAGTTTCGGAAGAGAATAGCGCTCGATGGGCGCCTTCGCGCGAATGTGCCGGATTCTGAGCTTGTCAATCGATCGATTCAGGCGGAATGGTGGTTTAATTGTCGATCTGTCCGGTATGTGCGAGGGGGGTTGTCCCCGGGGCGCGGTGCGTCTGCCGGAGCTTGCATGTGCGGTCTGATAAATTCGTTAGTTACTGACGCTCAAGTTGCAAGGTGGGGGGATGGGGAATACGCCTGCCGTTACGAGCCCGCATGGCTTGTACGAGATTCTGTCGCGGGTATGTGGTTCCGGCGCTCGGAACTTTCGCGATGGATGGGTCGCAGTGCTTGAGGCGGAGTGGGGTTCCGGCGAGTTTGCTCGACGGCATGCCGAAGTCGCTGCTCTGCTCTCGGAGACGATTCAGCAGATTCATGCGCTGCCCGAGGCGCAGAGGACCAGATATTCGCGCTACTTCCCCCAGTGGTGGACCGCTGTGATGCAGCCGGATCTGAGCTGGTCCGATAGGGGGCGCCCGGCGAGCGTGTTGGTGGGGCAAGAGACACTCGACCACTTGGCCTCAGCAGCAGACCTGCTGGAGACCGCGATGAGCGGCACGGGCGCCGCACCGAGTGGGACTAACTTGGAGGAGCTCGCCGAGAGTTGTCGCTCTTGGCTCGAGATTCTTGCTGATACGTCAGACTCTGAGCTGCCTGCCGCTCTCAAGAACGAGATCGGTGCCCAGATCACCCACCTTCTCTGGCTCATCGAGCACGCTGAGCTCTTCGGGGTGGCGAGGGTCTCGCGCGAAACCAATCAGGTGCTGGGCTCCCTTACCCAAGCATCGACGATGCTGACGGGCGTCGATGCCCAAGCCGGTGGCAGATGGAAGAGGGCGTTCCTGGGTCTCGTGACAGCATCGGTCGTGTTCACGGCAGGTGCCACCCAGGTGCAAACTGCGCTCGAGGCCGGCACCAGTGTGGTCAAGGAGATCACTCAAGTCGTGGACGGCGTCACCAACTCCGCCGAGTGAGAGCGGACGCCGCCACTGTCCCGGTCTTCTGTCCTACCGTGGCGTGGCGGCCCGCCTCCGTCTCAGCCTGCGGCGATTGCCGAGTAGGTCAGGACGTCGGCGGGAAGCTCGTGCCTGAGGTTCCACGTGATGCCCATGGGCTTGCTGCCCTTGTGCTCGACGTAGTCAGCCGGGCCCAGGAGCATCCACGGCTGGGGGCCGCCTATGTCCGTCTTCTTGTAGCGGCGGACGAAGAGGAGGACGTGGGAGCCGTTCTCTCTGTGGGTCTGGTATCGGATGCCCGTGGGGGACGACTCCGACGTTTGGTTCTGGGACTCCCAATGGAAGAGGCTGTCGTTCAGCGCGTAATCCCGGTAGCGGGTCTGCGGAGAGAAGTCCTTCTCGTCCTTCTCCAACGTGATCAGCAGCGCATCTGTCTGGACGTCCTCGCACCACTTTACGCCCTCACGGAAGTGACCCGGCATGAAGCCGCCGATGAACGACTGGCCCAGGGCAGGGAGGATTTCTTCCCGGCTGTAGGAGGCGTGGACCGTCAGGGGGAGGTCGGCCAGGGGGCCGAGAAGCGGCACCGGGATGTGATCGGTCCGGGCAAGGGAGTAGGCCAGGACCTGGCGGAGTTCGTCACGGAAGGCATGCTGCGGGCGTAGCGAGTCCAGCGCCTCTTGGTACTGGGAGAAGCCACCACCCAGGGGCCACAGCGAGAAGTAGAGCATGCGGGCGTAGGCGCGCTCGATCCCGTTGAGCTCGCTGTAGGGAGGGGCGTTGTCCGCAAGGAGCTTCGTGTAGGTCTCGACCCGCAGGGGATCGTCGACATGAAGGAACGCGGAAACACGCTTGAGGAGCGTCTCCTCACCGTCGGGGCCGGCGCTGGGGAGCAAGCCCGAACGGCGAAGGAGGCCAGTCCAGGAGTTGCCGTTGCCGCGGTAGATCTCTTTGAGCTCGCGTCCGCTCTCCCTGAGATAGTCAGAGAGTCGGGACTCGCCGTACTGACCAACCTCGCGGGCGAGCTGCGTGACGTTGACGCTGATCTGGCTGCGGATGTTGTCGATGATCAGGTCCTTGGCCTTGGACTCAAGGATGATCTGACAGCCAGACGGAAGCTGGGGGAAGTCGTGCTCGATGTTCGCGAGCAGGCGGTTCCGCGTCAGGTTGGTCAGGGCGCGGAACTGTTCCTCGAAGCGGAACTCCTTGCGGTGCTGGCCGATGAAGTCCAGAACGGTGAGGACCGCCTTGCCTTCGCTGCGTCGAAGCCCGCGCCCCAACTGCTGCAAGAAGACCGTGGCACTCGACGTGGGGCGCAGCAGGAGGAGCGTGTCGACGTCAGGGATATCCAAGCCCTCATTGAAGAGGTCGACGGAGAAGATGACTTGAATCTCCCCCGAGCTCAGCGCGGCGAGGGCGCCCTTGCGCTCGTCCTGCGGCGATTCACCCGAGAGCGCCACCGCCTTGAGGCCGGCACGGCAGAAGAAGTCCGCCATGAAGCGGGCATGGGCGACCGAGACGCAGAAGCCGAGTGCACGCATGGAGCCCGGGTCGGTGACCTTGTCCATCACCGCCTGCACGACGAGTCGGGCGCGGGCATCGTTGCCAGTGAACAGGTTGCTCAGGGCTGTGGCGTCGTACGCCCCACGTTTCCAGGTGATGGCACTCATGTCGGTGTTGTCGGTGACACCGAAGTAGTGGAAGGGGCTCAGCAGGTCGTTCTCCAACGCCTCCCACAGCCGCATCTCCGCCGCGATGCGTCCGTCGAAGAACTCGTCCTGGACGTTGCGGCCGTCCATCCGCTCCGGGGTGGCAGTGAGTCCGAGGAGCTCGCGGGGCGTGAAGTGGTCGATGATCTTCCGGTAGGTGGGGGAGACACCGTGGTGGAACTCGTCGATGACGATGACGTCGAAGTGGTCAGGGGCGAACCGTTCCAGAGCGCGAGCGTTGAGCGACTGAACGCTTGCGAAGACGTGCCTCCACTCCTCCGGAACGATGCTGCTGTGCATCTCCTCGCCGAAGTTGGCATCCACCAAAACGTCTTGGTACGTCCGCAGTGACTGGCGAAGTATCTCTTGCCGGTGGGCGACAAAGAGCAGCCGAAGGTCGCTCCCGAGCTTCTTCCGCAGATGCTTGTAGTCGAGCGCGGCCATGACGGTCTTACCCGTGCCGGTGGCCGCGACCAGCAGATTGCGGTGGCGGTCGCGGACCTCACGCTCGACTTCGAGGCGTTCCAACATGTCGCGCTGGTGGGGGTAGGGACGCACCTCGAGTCCCGAGAGGGTGATGTGGCGTCCAGCAACGTTGCTGGTACCGCGTCCGGCCTGCTGGAGCGCCTCGTCGAGGCGCACCGAGTCGTGGTCCGGGTCGTACAGCTCGAAGGCCGAATCGCTCCAGTAGGAGTCGAACGTGGCTTCAAACTTACGGAGGACGTCCGGGGTGGCAATGGATGAGAGGCGGACGTTCCACTCCAGACCATCGAGGAGGGCTGCCTTGGACAGGTTGGAACTGCCGACGTATGCCGTGTCGTAGCCGCTGTTGCGTCGGAAGAGCCACGCTTTGGCGTGGAGTCGAGTGGAGCGCAGCTCGTAGTTGACCTTCACCTGTGCGTTGAACCTCTGGACGAGACGGTCCAGGGCTCTGCGCTCAGTAGCACCGATATAGGTCGTGGTGATGACCCTGATCGGAACGCCTCGTGCATGGGCGGCTTCGAGTGACTGCTCGATGACGCGAAGGCCGTGCCACTTCACGAAGGCGCAGAGGAGGTCTACTCGATCTGCCGTGGCGAGCTCGGCACGGAGCTCAAAGCCCAGGCTCGGGTCTTCAGGGGAGTTGGTGATGAGCGCGGTATCGGAGAGTGGAGTCGCAGGCCTGATCTTGTAGACCCCCTTGGCCTCCTGCTCGGCGATGGCGAGTAGCTGGCGAGGGCCCTCGGAAACGAGGTCGACCCACTCGCGAGCGCCTTCGATGCTGCTCATCGATTCAAGGATGTGGTTGGCCGCGTGAACGCGCTCAGCCGACGGCAGACGCTCCAGGATGCGCCGCGTTGTCTCCGCGACATGCCGAGCGATGACATGGGGCGCCGACTCGGCCCCTATGGCTTCGTCGATCGCATGCCAGCCCTGATCGGTCAGCCCCTTGAGCTGGTGCTCGAGACGCAACGTGATGAGCTGTTCGTAGAGCCCCGCGATCGGTTCGTTGGCGTCGATCGGACTAGCCACTGTCGTCCCCTCCCCGTTCAGACCCTCCCAGTCATACCAGGCGTCACAGACAGTCCGTTCGTAACACTGGCTTATCAGGGCACCAACAGGCCCCAGAACACAGCACGGTCCAGGCCTCGCTTTCGCAGGCGCCTAGTCCGCCCCGTGGCACTCCCCGTACGTCCGGCCCGAGCCGCACCAGCACTCCGCCCCCCTCGCCGGCGGCCACTCCATCGCGCGGCCGCGGGCGGCCAGGGTGGTGGCGTATTGGGGGAGGAGGGAGGCGTTGGCGGGGGAGGTGGATTCGGAGGCGGCGAAGGCCTCGTAGGAGGGGACCGTCGCCGGGACGATGCCCAGGTTCGGGGTGCCCGCCGCGGAGAGTTCGCGGAGGGAGGCTTCGATGTCCGTGAGGTGGGCGCGGTAGGTGGGGTACTCGGATTCGAGTTCCGGGTACGACGCCAGGAGTTCGTCCAGTTCCGCCTCCGGCCAGTGCAGGACCGCCACCGGGAAGGGGCGGGAGAGGGCCGTGCGGTAGGAGCCCAGTTCGCTGCGGAGGCGGGTGATCTCGGCCTGGAGTTCCGCCGGGTCCGAGGAGCCCAGGGACCACAGGCGCTTCGGGTCGTGGAGCTCGTCCAGGGGGACCTCCGCCGGGTGGAGGGCGTCCGCCAGGGTGTCCCAGTGGTCGTGCGGGAGCGCCAGCATCCGGCGGATGCGGTGGCGTGTGGTGAGCAGGGAGCGGGTGGGGTGGGGGAGGTCCCCCGGCGATGACTCCGGTGCCAGGAGCGTCGCCGCCTCCGTCGCCACCGTCTCCGACAGTTCCAGCTCGTCGTGGGATTCCAGCGTCTCCGCGATGATCTCCCACGGGGACGCCTCCGCCGGGCGCGCCGCCCGGACGCCCTCGATGATCGCCCGCGCCTCCGCCTCGTGGCCGTACTCCCACAGGTTCGCCGCCTTGAGGGAGCGGATCAGGTGGGGGTTCGACAGGGCGGAGGACGACAGGAGGGTGTCGTACAGGGCTGTCGCTCGCGCGCGCTCGCCCGCCAGTTCCAGATGGGCCGCTGCCTGGAGAAACAGGGCCTCTTGGTCCTCCGGGTACCGCTCGGCGGTGCGCAGCAGACGCTCGGCTTCGGTGGCGTGGGCGGCAGGCGTGTCGGGGCGCATGTCGACCACCGTACTGCTGTACGGCCCTGGAGAGTTGGCGCGTCAGCGCTTATCGTGCCCCGCGTGCGGGACAGGGTGCCGGTCGTCGTCCAGACACGCGGGGTGCGGAGCACACCCGCCCGCGTGCTGTGGGTGGGTGCCGAGGCCGTCGTCACCTGCGGGGTTGTCCTGCTGCTTCTCGTCGTACACCAGCTCTGGTGGACCAACCAGCAGGCCCGTGCGCAGGCCACCCAGCAGGTCCGCGCCCTGGAGCGGGAGTGGGAGGGATCACCTGCCGTACCGCCCTCGGAATCCTCCTCCGAGCCCCCCGCCGTACTGCCCTCGGATTCCCCCTCGGTATCGCCCTCCGTACGCGATACGCCGCCGGCCGGCACGCAACCGTCGTCCGCGGCGCCGCCCCTCTCCTCCGCCTACGCCATCATCCGCATCGCCCGCATCGGCCTCACCGCCCCCGTCGCCCGCGGTGTCGGCAAGAGGTCCGTTCTCGACCGCGGGTACGTGGGGCAGTACCCCGGCACCGCCTCACCCGGCCGCCCCGGCAACGTCGCGCTCGCCGGGCACCGCAACACCCACGGCGAGCCCTTCCGGTACCTCAACCGGCTCCGGAAGGGCGACCGGATCGAGATACAGACCCGCGAGCGCCGCTACACGTACGTCGTCGATCAGGTCCTCGGTCAGACCGCTCCCCGCGACACCGGCGTCATCCAGCCCGTACCCCGCTCCCTCGTCAAGCCCTCCTACGGGTACTCCGACCCCGACTCCTACCTCACCCTGACGACCTGCACCCCTGAGTTCAGCTCCGCGTACCGGCTCGTCGTGTGGGCGAGACTCGTACGGTGACGGCCGCCCCCACCAGCGCCAGCGCCGCCGACACGAGCAGCGCCGTGTCCGCCCCCGCCGTGGAGAGCGCGATCGTGAGAGCCACGCCCGCCGACGAACCGATGTAGCGGGCCGTGTTGTTGGCCCCCGAGCCCATCGCCGCACGCTCCGGCGGTACGGAGTCGACGGCCAGGCGCGGCAGAGCGGCGTTCAGCAGACCGCTGCCCACGCCCGCTACGAACAGCCCGGGGAGGAGGCGGAGCCAGGAGCCGCCGGCGGAGAAGGAGCCCAGCAGGCCGAGGACTCCCACCGCCGACAGGGCGAAGCCGGCCGCCAGCTGGTTATCGGCAGACAGCCTGCCCGCCAGGCGGCGGGCCTGAAGGGCCACGACGAACGCCGTGCCCGACCACAGCACGAACATCCACGCCGCCCCGAGCGGCGACATCCCCGGACCGCGCCGGAGCAGCGCCGGAAGGAAGCTGAACAGGCCGATCACCGCCAGGCCGGTGAACAGCGCCCCGGACGTGGCCGCGAGGAACGCCGGGCGGCGGAACAGCGCCAGGTCGATCATCGGCGTACAGCTCCGGCGCTCGATCGCCACGAAGACTGCGCCCAGCGCCACCGCGGCGCCCGCGAGCAGGCCCACCGGCGCGCGCAGCCAGCCGTCCCGGCCCAGGGTGAGCGCGGTGAGCAGGGCGGCGAGCGCCAGGCCGAGGGCGAGCGCGCCGGCGATGTCGGGCCGGCCGCCGCGCGGAGCGCGGGATTCGGTGAGGGTACGCGTGCCCAGCGCGGCGACCACGAGCGCGGCCACCGCCAGCACGTCGTACGCGAGGCGCCAGTCGATCAGGCTCAGTCCGCCCGCGAGCAGCGGGCCGAGCGCGATTCCGGCGCTCACGAACGCGCCCCACACGCCGGTCGCCCGCACCCGGTCCCGGCCGGACGGGAAGGCGTGGGCGAGGAGCCCCAGGCTGCTCGCCAGGACGGCCGCGCTCGCCGCGCCCTGGGCGACACGGGCGAGAGTGAAGGTGAGCGTGGAGGTCGCGAAGGCGCCGAGTCCGGTGGTGAGCCCGAGGGCGAGGGTGCCGAGCACGAAGACCCGGCGCCGGCCGTGGTCGTCGGCGAGGCTGCCGGCGAGCAGGAGGACGACGGCGAGGCCGAGCGGGGTGCCGTTGAGCAGCCACGCCTGCGCCGAGGCCGGGGTGGCGAAGGACGCGGCCATGTCCGGGAGGGTGAGCATCGGGGCCGTGTAGTTCATCAGCGCGACCGTCGTGGCGGCGCTGGTGACGGCGAGGGTGGCCCCGGGGCGCGGGTGCGAAGGGGCGGGGGTGGTGACGGACGCGAGCTGGGGCGTGGGCATGCGGGACCTCTGCGAATCGTCTCGACGTGCATCAGTGACGTGCATCAGTGACGTGCATGAGTGGTCGTGCATCGGTGACGGGTGGCGGGGGCGGGTGTCAGTTGGCGTGCATCGGTGACGGGTGGCGGGGGCGGGTGTCAGTTGGCGTGCATCGGTGACGGGTGGCGGGAGCGGGTGTCAGCGGCGTGCATCGGTGACGAGTGACGGTGGCGTGCATCGGTGGCGGGTGCCACCGACGGGCGTCAGTGACGTGTCAGTTCAGTCATTGAACCCTCTCCTCCTAGGTTCGGTCAATGAACCCACGCGCGGTACGCTCGGCCCATGGCCCTCGGAAAGGACTACGCGGCACAGCAGTGCTCCATCGCCCGCGCCCTCGAAGTCGTCGGTGAACGCTGGACCCTGCTCCTCGTCCGCGATGCCTTCTACGGCGTCCGCCGCTACAACGACTTCCTCGTTCACCTCGGCCTGCCCCGCGCCGTCCTCGCCGCCCGCCTCCAGGCCCTCGTCGAGGCCGGCGTCCTGGACAAGCGCCGCTACCAGGACGCGCCGCCGCGCGAGGAGTACGTCCTGACCGACCGGGGCCTCGCCCTCTGGCCCGTCGTGCGCTCGCTCGGACTCTGGGGGCGCGAGGAGGTGCCCGGCTCCCCCGTCCTGCGCCACTTCCACCACGCCGCCTGCGGCACCGAACTCGGCTCGTACGGCGAATGCCCCACCTGCCGGATCCCCGTACCGCCCGCCGAGGTCGAGATGCGGCCCGGCGCCGGGCTCGATCCGGCCCCCGCCGATCCGGTCAGCCGCGCCCTGCTCCGGCCCCGCCGCCTTCTCGTCCCGCTCGAAGCCGATCGTGTATAACGGCTGAGAGACGTGAACGGGTGCGAAAGGAGGCGGAGATGATCAGGGATCTGTTCCCGCGTGTCATCGCTCCGCTCTTCTTCCTGCTCGCCCTCGCCGATCTCCTCCTCTCCGACGGTTCGAGCGTCTCCGCCGCCGTCGCCCTCGCCGCGACCACCGTCGTCTGCGCCCTGCTCGGCGCCCCCGCGGCCCCGCCCGTGGCTCCCACCCGGGTACGCACCGCCCTGCGCGACCGCGAGCGGCGCACCGCCTTCCTGCCGCAGCGCGATCCCGACGCCTCCGGCCGCCGAAGGCCCCGAGCACCCGGCCGTCCCCTCCCGACGGCCGCGTAGGGAGACTGCACACACCAGCCCGCGCGGTTCCGTCATGCCGATCCGTACATCTCCCGGCACGACGAGACCCCCCGGAGGGCTCCCATGTCCGTTTTCGCCTCCTTGGTCGAGCAGCTCGCCGACCTGCTCCAGCCGCTCTTCGCCACCACCGCTACCGCCGCCGCGATCGTCCTGTTCACGATGCTCGTCCGGCTCGCGATCCACCCGCTCTCACGGGCCGCCGCCCGCGGCCAGAAGGCCCGTACCCGTATCGCCCCGCAACTCGCCGAGCTGCGCACCAAGCACGCCGAGGACCCCGAGCGGCTCAAGAAGGCGGTCATGGAGCTGCATGCGAAGGAGAAGGTCTCGCCCTTCGCCGGCTGCCTGCCGAGCCTCCTCCAGGCGCCGGCGTTCCTCCTCATGTACCACCTGTTCTCCGGCGATCGGATGGCCGGCCACACCCTCTTCGCGGCCCCGCTCGGTGACCACTGGGCCGACGCCCTCGGCCACGGCGGCGCCTTCGGCCCGGCCGGCCAGGTCTACCTCGTGCTCTTCGCGATCGTCGCCGCCGTGGCGGCGTTCAACTACCGCCGTACGAAGCGGCAGCTCGCCGCGCAGCCCCTGGACACCGGACTCCCGGCGACACCGGGCGCGGACACGATCAACAAGGTGATGCCGCTGCTCTCCTTCGCCACCCTGATCACGGTCGCCGTCGTCCCGCTCGCCGCCGCGCTCTACGTCGTCACCAGCACCACCTGGACCGTCTTCGAGCGGGCCCTTCTCTTCCGGGAGCAGCCGCCCGAGCAGCCGCCGACGAAGGTCCTTGCTACTCAGGCGTAAGGGTCCAGTCCGTGAACGGGGTCTTGCAGAGTGGTCGGTTCTCTTGGAGGATCGACCAACCCTCCGATATCTCCGATGGCCGCACTCCATCGGCCGGGGCTCACCAGGGCCCGACCCCGGGCCCACCTCGACCACAGGGAGAAGACCATGAAGCTGCTGCGAGTCGGGCCGGCGGGTGCCGAGCGCCCCGCCCTGCTCGACCAGGACGGGACGCTGCGCGACCTGTCGGCCCTGGTCGACGACGTCGACGGCAGCCTGCTGGCCGACGCGTCCGCGCTCGACCGGATCCGGGCCGCCGTCGCGGCCGGGGTGCTGCCCGCGCTCGACGCGACCGGGCTGCGGATCGGCCCGCCGGTCGGCCGGATCGGCAAGGTCGTGTGCATCGGGCTGAACTACCACGGCCACGCCGCCGAGGTCGGTGCCGCGACCCCGGAGGAGCCCGTCGTCTTCCTGAAGTCCGCCGACACGGTCGTGGGCCCCGACGACACCGTGCTCGTACCGCGCCGCAGCACCAAGACGGACTGGGAGGTCGAGCTGGCGATCGTCGTCGGCCGCACCGCCCGCTACCTGGAGACCGACGAGGAGGCCCTCGCGCACGTCGCCGGCTACGCCGTCGCCCACGACGTCTCGGAGCGCGAGTTCCAGATCGAGCGGGGCGGCACCTGGGACAAGGGCAAGAACTGCGAGACGTTCAACCCGCTGGGCCCGTGGCTGGTCACCGCCGACGAGGTCCCGGACCCGCAGGCGCTGTCGGTCAAGCTCTGGGTCAACGGCGAGCTGAAGCAGGACGGCCACACCTCCGACCAGATCTTCCCGGTCGCGGAGGTCGTGCGGTACGTCAGCCAGTTCATGACCCTGTACCCCGGCGACATCATCAACACCGGTACGCCGGCGGGCGTCGCGATGGGACAGCCGGAGCCGAAGCCGTACCTGCGGGCCGGTGACGTCGTGGAGCTGGAGATCGAGGGTCTCGGCCGCCAGCGCCAGGAGCTCAAGGACGCGTAGCGGTCAGTCCGTACGGTCGTGGCTGTCGCGGACGTCGTCTCCGTCGTGGCTGTCGTGGTCGTCGTGTACGCCGTTGTCGGCGAGGTCGACGAGCAGCCGGCCCAGGGCCTCGACGACCATCGCGTGGTCCTCGGCCTGGGGCAGCCCCGACACGGTGACCGAGCCGATCACCCCCGCGCCCTCGACCGCGATCGGGCACGAGCCGCCATGGGCGGCGTACCGGTCGGGGTCGAGGCGCGAGGACTGCTCGAACGTCGTGCCCTTGGCCCGGAACCGGGCACCGACGAGGAACGAGCTTTCGCCGTACCGCTCGACGACCCGCCGCTTGCGATCGATCCAGGCGTCGTTGTCCGCGCTGGACCCCGGCAGCGCGCAGTGGAAGAGCTGCTGCGCGCCGCGCCGGATGTCGATCGCGACGGGCGCGCGGCGCTCGCGCGCCAGGCCGACGAGGAGCGTGCCGAGCGCCCACGCGTCCTCGTATGTGAAGTGGGGGAGGGTCAGGTTCCGCTCCTGCGCCTCCAGCGTGGCGACCTCGCTCACAGGGACACCACGATTCCCTCGCGGGCCGAGCGCCGGGCCGCCTCGAGGACGTCCAGGGCGGCGGCGGCCTCGTGGGCGGTGACCGGGTTCTCACCGGTTCCGCGGAGGGCGGCGGCGACGGCCGCGTAGTACGCCGGGTAGTCGCCCGGCAGCGTCTCGACCGGGGCGCCGCCGCCGGTCAGCGGGGACTCCCCGGCGCCGAGGGTGCCCCACATCGACTCCGGCTCCACACCCCACGGCGCTCCGGGCGCCGGCACCAGGCCCTCGCGCAGGTCGGCCTCCTGGGGGTCGAGGCCGTACTTCACGAAGCCGGCGCCCGAGCCCAGGACCCGGAAGCGCGGGCCGAGCTGGGCGGTCGTGGCGCTCACGTACAGATGGGAGCGGACACCGTTCGCGTGCGTGATGGCGAAGAACGTGTCGTCGTCGGCCTCGGCGCCGGGGCGGCGGACGTCCGACTCCGCGTACACCCGCACGGCCGGCCCGAAGAGGACGAGAGCCTGGTCGACGACATGGCTGCCGAGGTCGAACAGCAGCCCGCCGATCTCCTCCGGTGCGCCGGACTCGCGCCAGCCACCCTTGAGCTGCGGACGCCAGCGCTCGAAGCGCGACTCGAAACGCTGCACGTCACCGAGCGTGCCGTCCGCGAGGAGCGCGCGCAGGGTGAGGAAGTCGTTGTCCCAGCGGCGGTTCTGGAAGACCGAGAGCAGCAGGCCCCGCTCCTCGGCGAGGGCGGCGAGCGCACGCGCCTCGGCGGCGGTGCCGGCGACCGGCTTGTCCACGACGACCGGGAGCCCCGCCTCGAGCGCGGCGGTGGCGATCGGCACGTGCGTCTTGTTGGGGGAGGCGACGACGATCAGATCGAGCTCGTCCGCCCGCGCCCACAGCTCTTCGGGGGCGTCCGCGACCCGTACGCCGGGGTGCGCGGCGCGAGCCTGCGCCTGGCGCTCCGGGTTGCCGGTCGTGACGGTGTCGAGGACGAGGCCCTCGGTGGCGGCGATCAGCGGGGCGTGGAAGACGGAGCCCGCGAGGCCGTAGCCGACGAGTCCGACGCGGAGGGGGGCGGTGTCGGTGCCAGTCATGAACCGTACTTAAGCAACGCTGTTGCCAAAGTGCAAGCGCGGGAGACAATGGCGCCGTGAACAGGAGTGTGACGGGAGCCAATCTGCCGGCGCTGCGCAGCCACAATGCCGCGCTGGTGCTCGATCTGCTGCGTACGGCGGGGGAGGCCGGGATCAGCCGCCTGGAGCTGGCGGAGCGCACCGGACTCACCCCGCAGGCGGTCAGCAAGATCACGGCGCGGCTCCGGGCGGAGGGCCTGGCACGGGAGGCGGGCCACCGCGCCTCGACCGGCGGCAAACCGCGGACCGTCCTGCGGCTGGTTCCCTCGGCGGCACACGGCGTGGGGGTGCACCTGGACCGCGACGAGCTGACGGCCGTCCTGGTGGACCTCGCGGGGGTACGGGTGGCCCTGCGCCGCGCCCCGCTGGACCTGGGCGCGGGCGCGGACGCGGTGTTCGAGGCGGTGGAGCGGGAGGTGGGGGCGCTACGGGAGGGCTACGCGCCGGGGGCGGCGATCGCAGCGGAGGGGGCGGAGGCCGTCGCGGAGGGGGCGGAGGCCGCCACGCCGGGTGTGGAGGCCGTCGCGCCTGGGTCGGAGACCGCCACGCCGGGGGCGGAGGCCGCTGAGTCTCCTGAAGGCCCTGCGACCCCTGCGACCCCCGCACCCCCGGTCCCCGCCGTGCTCGGCGTCGGGGTCGCGATGCCCGGGCCCCTCGATCACCTCACCGGCACCCCCGGGCGGGTCACCGGTTACCCGGAGTGGGAGGGGGTCCTGTTGCGGGACGAGCTCACGCGGCGGCTCGGGCTGCCGGTCGAACTCGACAAGGACACCAACGCCGCCGCCCTCGGGCTCGCCCTCCGCGCCCCGGTCGCCGACTCGTTCGCGTACCTCCATCTCGGTACGGGGCTCGGCTCCGGCCTCGTCCTGGGCGGCGCGCTCCACCGGGGCGCGAGGACCGGGGCCGGGGAGTTCGGGCACCAGACCGTCCAGCTCGACGGGCCGCCCTGCGACTGCGGCGGGCGCGGCTGCCTGGAGGTCCTCTGCCTGGCGGCCGTGGCCCGCGGCGACCTCCCCGAGGCGGCCCGGATCCTCGGTGTCGGCGCCGCGAACCTCGTACGGCTCCTTGACATCGACCGCGTCGTCCTCGGCGGCCGGGCCGTCACCGCCGCGCCCGAGGTCTTCGCGCACGGGGTCGGCGCGGTCCTCGCCGGAGCGGGCCGGGACACCCCGGTCGCGGGCACCGCCACCCCGCACGTCGTCGCCGAAGGGGCGGCGCAGCTGATCCTCGCTCCGATCTTCGGAAAATAGGCTGATCGGGCGGAATGTGCGGGCGTCCAGGGGCACGCGCCGCGTCGCTCCCCGGCTCGGCCGCGCCCGCGTGGCAGCGTCGCGGCCGTCCCGTACGCCCGCGAGCAGCAAAGGCACCCGCCCATGCGAATGCGCAACGCCCTCGCCCTCGGTGTGACCGCGGCGACGACCGGAACCGCCGTCCTCGCGCTCGCCGTCGCCCCGTCGTCGGCGGACCCCGCCCCGCTCAGCGGCCCGAACTCCGGCCCAGGCAGTGGCCCGAACTCCGGCCCGGGCAGTGGCCCGAGTCCGGGCCTGGGCGCCGATCTGGGCTCCGGCTCGGGTCCGGGGCTGGGGTCCGGCTCGGATCCGGGGCTGGGGTCCGGTCTGAGCTCCGGTCTGGGCTCCGGCTCGGGTTCGGGGCTGGGCGCCGATCTGGGCTCCGGCTCGGGTTCGGGTCTGGGGTCCGGTCTGGGCTCCGGCTCCAGTGGCGGCCTGAGCTCTCGCTCGAGTCCAGGCCCGGGCGCCGCCCCGAGCTCCCGTCCCAGCCCGGGATCCGGTGCCGACTCCGAAGCCGAGCGCCGGGAGAAACCCCCCACCTGCGGCAGGGCGACCGACCCCGAGTTCCCCCTCGACACGAGGATCCACGGCAGCCCCGGCCCCTACGTTCCGGGCGCCGGCTTCCGTACCTTCGAGGTCGACCTCACCAACACCACCACCGAGCCCTGCCACAGCATCCACCCGGTCCTGGCCCTCGCCGACCGCGACCGGGTCCTCCAACCCGACCAGATCCAGCTCGACTTCTACGACTCCGAGGCGAGCCGTTGGCGCCCGGTCCGGTTCGAGAAGACGGAGGAGGACGAGAACGTCGGGGTGTTCGCCGACTTCCCCGGCTTCGACGTCCCCGCGGGCGGCACGGTCACGGTCGGCGTCCGCCTCGCGTTCCGTGCCGGCACCGCCCCCAACGAGGTCCTCGCCAACGCGGCGATCGTGCAGCGCCGGGGCGACGACGGGGACTGGGTCGGTGAGTCCGACGACTTCCGTCTGACCATCGCGCCGGACGGGCCCGGGGATCCCGGGCGCAAGGACGGCGGGACGGTTCCGGCTCCTGTCCCGGTCCCGGTCCCGGTCCCGGTCCCTGTCCCTGTCCCTGTCCCGGTCCCGTCGAAGGGCGATACGGGCCTCCCGCCCGTCCCGACCCGTCCCGAACTGGCGCTCACAGGAGCTGAGTCGGTCGTCGCCGCCGCGTCGGGTGCGCTGCTTCTCACGGGTGCCGGCCTGTTCGTCGTCGCTCGCCGCAGGCGGCGCCACGGCGCGGGCTAGCGGGCGGGCGCCTCCGTTCGTGGGTCTACGTCCACCCCGAGGACCCTGTGCGTGCGGCGGTCTCGGGGTGCGGGGGCCATGAGCGGAACGCGCCCGCAAGGGCGCCGTCCCGTGTGCCCACCCGTCCCGCCCCAGCGGGACGATTGCCCACACGGGCGCCTGAACTGCGCGCCCCCGCTCCACTCTCCGTACACCCTCCCGTTCATTCCCATCTGCGAGCATCCCCCCGTGGACTACCCGAACGACCAGGCACCTGGCGCCCCCATCCGCTCCGGCATCCCCGAGCACGGCCGTATCCCCAAGTACTACGCGGTGAAGGCCAAGGTCGCCTCGCTGATCGACGAGTTGGGGGAGGGTGGGCTCCTGCCCACCGAGCGGGATCTCGCCCTCCGTTACGAGGTCTCCCGGGAGACCGTCCGGCAGGCCCTGCGGGAGCTGCTGCTGGAAGGGCGGCTGCGCCGTCAGGGGCGGGGGACCGTGGTCGCCGGGCCCAAGCTGGAGCAGCCGCTCTCGCTCGCCAGCTACACCGAAGGCGTACGCCGTCAGGGCCGCCGCCCCGGCCGTACGCTCATCTCCCTCGACCGCTTCCCCTGCCCCGACGCCCTCGCGCCCGAGATCGGGGTCCGACGCGGCGAGCCCGTCTGGCACATGGAGCGGGTGCTGCTCGCCGACGACGAGCGGGTCGGTCTGGAGAGCACGTACGTCTCCGAGGCCCGCGCCCCGCGCCTGGACACCGAGTTCGACCCCGACTCCTCCTTCTACGCCTATCTCCGCGAGCAGCTCGGCATCACGTTCGGCGACGCCGACGAGCGGATCGAGACCGTCCTCGCCACCCCTCGCGAGGCCCTGCTCATCGGCACCCCGCCCGCGCTCCCGATGCTGCTGATCCACCGGGTCTCCCGGGACACCTCCGGCCGGCCCCTGGAACGCGTCCGCACGCTCTACCGCGGCGACCGCTTCAGCTTCACCGCGCACCTGGGCCACCAGGGCTGACCGACCGTAAGCCGCGACAGGGGACAACCACTCCACCGTTGATAACGAGAAGGTAACGGGTCTAGGCCATCCTTGTCGGGCCGTTCACCGTCCCGTTGCCCACCGGATCCGTCCGGGTCACCGACCCCCAGGACCGTGAACGGCATGAAGGTGATCGTCGTAGGAGCCGGCGTGGTGGGAACCATGCACGCCTGGCACGCAGTGGAACGCGGCCACGAGGTCGTACACATCGAGCGCGAGGCCGAGGCGCGCGGAGCCTCCCTCCGCAACTTCGGACAGATATGGGTGAGCGGCCGCGCGGGCGGAGAGGAGCTGGACACCGCGCTGCGCGCCCGCGACCTGTGGGAGGGCATCGGCGCCCGCGTCCCCGGACTCGGCTTCCGGGCGATCGGCTCGCTCACCCCCGTGCGCAACGACCTGGAGCTGGCCGTCGCCGAGGCCGCCCTCGCCCGGCCCGACGCCGCGGCCCGCGGCTACAAGCTGCTGACCGCCGACGAGGCCCGCGCCGTCAACCCGGCCCTGCGCGGGACGTTCGAGGCCGCCCTGTGGTGCGAGCGGGACGCCGCGGTCGAGCCGCGCACCGCCCAACTCGCCCTGCGTGAGGCCCTTCTGGCCACCGGGAAGTACACCTTCCTGCCGAACCGCGAGGCGCGCGACGTCATCGGCGGGAACTCCGTACGCGACGACCGCGGCGAGATCCACACCGGCGACGCCGTCGTCCTCTGCACCGGCGCCGCGCTCACCGGCCTCGTCCGTGAGATCGCCGGCGAGATCCCGGTCCGCCGCGTCCGGCTGCAGATGATGCAGACCGACCCCCTCGGTGAGCCGCTCACCACCTCCGTCGCCGACGCCGACTCCTTCCGTTACTACCCGGCGTACCGGTCCGAGGCGCTGGACGCCCTCAACGCCGGGCAGGCGCAGGACCCGACCGCAGTCGCGCACAAGATGCAGCTCCTGATGGTGCAGCGCCTCGACGGCGGACTGACCATCGGCGACACCCACGAGTACGAGCACCCCTTCGCCTTCGACACCCTCGAAGACCCCTACGAGCACCTCATCCGCGTCGTGGAGTCCTTCCTCGGCCGCCCGCTGCCGAAGATCCGGCGGCGCTGGGCGGGCGTGTACGCGCAGTGCACCGACACCAGCCGGGTCGTGCACCGCCAGCAGGTCCGCGACGGCGTGTGGCTGGTGACCGGCCCTGGCGGGCGCGGCATGACCTGCTCGCCCGCCATCGCCGAGACGACCGCGAACGAACTGGGCTGGTGATCCCGATGACCCCGACGAACCTCGTCGTACTGGACATGGCCGGCACGACCGTCGCCGACGGCGGCCTCGTCGAGCAGGCCTTCACGGCCGCCGCCGAGCGCCTCGGCGAAGACCCGGCCACGATGATCGACTACGTCCGCGCCACCATGGGCGAGTCCAAGATCTCCGTCTTCCGCCACCTCTTCGGCGGCGACGAGACCCGCGCCCAGCAGGCCAACCTCGCCTTCGAGTCGGCGTACGGAGAGCTGGTCGCCGGTGGCCTCATCGCCCCGATCCCGGGCGCGGCCGAGGCGATCGCCGAACTGAAGGACCAGGGCCGGACGGTCGTCCTCACCACCGGCTTCGCCCGGGTCACCCAGGACGCGATCCTCGACGCGCTCGGCTGGCGGGACCTGGTCGAGCTGACCCTCTGCCCGGCGGACGCGGGCGGCCGGGGGCGCCCGTACCCGGACATGGTCCTCGCGGCCTTCCTCCGTACGGGAGCCGTGGACGACGTCCGGCAGGTGGTGGCCGCGGGCGACACCTCGTACGACATGCTCAGCGGGGTCCGCTCGGGCGCCGGGATCGTGGCGGGCGTCCTGACGGGGGCGCACGACGAGGCGGCGCTCAAGGAGCACGGCGCCACGCACGTCCTCGCGTCGGTCGCGGAGCTGCCCGGTCTGCTCGCCGGGGAAGCGATATGACCAGCGGGATCCGCTTCGACGCGGTCACCGTCAGGTACGGGAGCAACATCGTTCTCGACGCGCTCGACCTGACCGTCGAGCCCGGCGAGGTCATGGCCCTCCTCGGGCCCTCCGGCTCCGGCAAGACGACCGCGCTGAGGGCGGTCGCCGGGTTCGTGCAGCCCGTCTCAGGACGGGTGTTCATCGGCGACCGTGACGTCACCGGACTCCCGCCGTACCGGCGGGGGATCGGGATGGTCGTCCAGCAGTACGCCCTCTTCCCGCACATGCGGGTCGAGGACAACGTCGCCTTCGGTCTGAAGGCGCAGAAGGTGCCGAAGGGCGAGATACCCGGGCGGGTCGCCGAGGCCCTGGAGATGACCGGGATGGCGGCGTTCGCGAAGCGCCACCCGCGCGAGCTGTCCGGCGGACAGCAGCAGCGGGTCGCCATCGCGCGGGCGCTGGCCATCAGACCGAACGTGCTGCTGCTCGACGAGCCGCTGTCCGCGCTGGACGCGCAGCTGCGCTCCGGGATGCTGGCGGAACTGGCGCGGCTGCACCGGGAGTTGCCGGACGTCTCGATCCTGTACGTCACCCACGACCAGGTCGAGGCGCTGACGCTCGCGGACCGGATCGCCGTCATGGACAAGGCCCGGCTTCAGGACTGCGGCACGCCGCAGGACCTGTACCGGCGTCCGCGTACGGAGTTCACGGCGTCGTTCGTCGGCAACGCGAATCTGCTGCCGGTGGTGGTGGGTGCGGACGGGGTCTCCTTCGGGGGCGTCGCGCTCAAGGTCCCGGTCGCCGGCGTGGCCCCGGGCGCGGGCGCCACCCTGTGCGTCCGCCCGCACCTGGTCGGCCTCGGAGAGGGGCCGAATGCCCTGCGGGGCCGAATCGCCGAGGTCCAGTGGCGGGGGGCGACGCATCGCTTGTACGTCGATGTCGACGGGCACCGCGTCAAGGCGGACGTCCGGGAGCTGCGGGAGACGCCGGCGCTCGGGGACGAGGTCACCCTGCACTTCGCGCCGGAGGACGGGGTGCTGCTCGGGGCCGGGGTGTCCGATGGGTGACCCGTCCGCACCGGTCATGACGGCTGAGCGGCCTCGTGGCGGGGCACATGGGGCGGACGAGCCCGCAAAGGCGCCGTCCGTTGTGCCCACCCGTTCCGCCCCTGCGGAACGTATGCCCACAACGATGTTGTGGGCCCTGCCGCCCGTCGCCGTGCTCGCGCTCGTCTTTCTCTATCCCCTCGCCCTCGTCGTCCAGGAGTCCCTCGCCCCCGGGGCCTACGCCGAGGTGTTCTCCTCGGCGGCCTTCCGTGAGGCGCTCGGCACCACCGTCTGGCTGGCCGTCGGGGCCACCGTCGGGTGTCTGGTCCTCGGGTTCGTCCTCGCCCTCGTCATCGCGTTCGTGCCGTTCCCCGGGGGGAAGGCGGTGTCGAAGTTCATCGACGTGTTCCTCTCCTTCCCCTCCTTCCTGATCACGCTCGCGCTGCTGTTCCTCTACGGCACGGTCGGCATGGCCAACGGCGTGTGGACGGACCTCACCGGCGCCGAGTCGGGCTCCGGGCCCTTCCAGTTCCTGACCACCCCGTGGGGTGTCCTCCTCGCCGAGATCACGTACTTCACGCCCTTCGTGATGCGCCCGCTCCTCGCCGCGTTCTCGCAGATGGAGACCGCCCAGCTGGAAGTGGCGTCCTCCCTCGGCGCGAAGCCGCTGCGGATCGTCCGGCGGGTGATCCTGCCCGAGGCGCTGCCCGCGCTCGCCGCCGGCGGGAGCCTCGTCCTGGTCATGTGCCTCAACGAGTTCGGGATCGTCCTCTTCACCGGCGCCAAGGGCGTCACGACCCTCCCGATGCTCGTCTACGGCAAGGCGATCCTCGAGTCCGACTACGCCGCCGCCTGCGTCGTCGCCGTCGTCAACGTCGCGATCTCCGTCGGCCTCTACGGCCTCTACCGGGTGGTGAGCAAGCGTGTTGGTGCATAGCCGTACGGGCAGATGGACGGCCTGGACCCTGTTCGCGGTCCTGTTCGTGCCGCTCTTCGCCCTGCCCCTCCTCGTGATCCTCGCCGCCTCGTTCTCCACGAACTGGTCCGGGGCCTTCCCCTCCGGGCCCACGGCGGAGCACTACTCGGCGGCCGTACGAGGCGAGTCGCTTCAGGCGCTGACCACCAGCCTGGTCACCGCCGTCACCGCGAGCCTGCTCGCCCTGACCATCGGCACCTGGGCGGCGCTCGCCGCGGCAGCCCTCCGTACCAAGGGCAGAAGGGTCCTCGACGCGCTCTTCATGCTGCCGGTCGCCGTGCCCTCGGTCGTCGTCGGCCTCGCCGTCCTGGTGGCCTTCTCGCAGCCGCCCGTGCTCCTGAACGGCACGCGCTGGATCGTGATCCTCGCGCACACCATTCTTGTCACGGCGTTCGCCCACCAGTCGGTTTCGGCCGCCATCCTCCGTCTCGACCCGATGTACGAGCAGGCGGCGGCCAGTCTCGGCGCCCGCCCCTCGTACGTCCTGCTCCGGGTGAAACTGCCGCTCCTGCTGCCGTCCCTGAACGCGGCCGCCGGGCTCTGTTTCGCCCTGTCCATGGGTGAGCTGAGCGCCACGATGATGCTCTACCCGCCGGACTGGCTGCCGTTCCCGGTGCTGATCTTCACGGCCACCGATCGCGGCTCCCTCTTCACCGGCTCGGCGCTCGCCGTGGTCCTCATGGCCGCGACCCTGCTCGTCCTGCTCGCCGTCTCCCGTATCCGTACCAAAGCGTCCTACCGCTAAGTCCCTCAGGAGAGAACGACGTTATGCGCACCTCGTCCACGCTCATCAAGCCGATCGCCGCCGTCACCGGCAGCCTCGCCCTCGCCGCGACCCTCACCGCCTGCGGCGGTTCCTCCGCCGCCTCCGACGAGAAGGTCGTCACCGTCTACAGCGCCGACGGCCTCAAGGGCGAGAAGGGCGACGGCTGGTACGACAAGGTCTTCGCCGACTTCGAGAAGCAGACCGGCATCAAGGTCAAGTACGTCGAGGGCGGCTCCGGCGAGATGGTGCAGCGTGCCGTCCGCGAGAAGAACAACACACAGGCCGACGTCCTCGTGACCCTGCCGCCCTTCATCCAGCAGGCCGACTCCAAGGGCCTGCTCCAGGCGTACACGCCCAAGGGCGCCGACCAGGTCAACGGCGCCGACAAGTCCGGCGACGGCAAGTGGACCTCGGTCGTCAACAACTACTTCGGGTTCATCCACAACAAGAAGGAGCTGAAGGACGCCCCCAAGACCTGGGAGGAGCTCCTCGACGCGAAGTTCAAGAACAAGCTCCAGTACTCCACCCCCGGTGTCGCGGGCGACGGCACGGCCGTGGTCATCAAGGCGATGCACGACTTCGGCGGCCAGGAGCCGGCGATGGAGTACCTGAAGAAGCTCCAGGCCAACAACGTCGGCCCGTCCTCCTCCACCTCCAAGCTCGCGCCCAAGGTCGACAAGGGCGAGATCCTCGTCGCCAACGGCGACGTCCAGATGAACTTCGCCCAGTCCAAGTCCATGCCGAACCTCGGCATCTGGTTCCCGGCCAAGGAAGGCGGCAAGCCCACCAGCTTCGCCCTGCCGTACGCCGCCGGCCTGGTGAACAAGGCCCCGCACAGCGAGAACGGCAAGAAGCTGCTCGACTTCATGCTGAGCGAGCAGGCCCAGCGCGAGGTCAGCGCGATCGGCGGCGGCTTCCCGGCCCGCAAGGACGTCAAGGCCACCGACGCCAACGCCATCGAGCTCGCCAAGCTGATGGACGGCGTCGAGATCTTCGAGCCGGACTGGGCCGACATCGACAAGAACCTCACGACGTACGTCGACGCGTGGAAGAGCGCCACCGGAAGCTAACCGCTCGCTTCCAAGAGTTCACCGCACGGCCCCTGGCGACCCGCGAATGATCGCGGAAAGATAACGGGTACGGACCAACGCCCCCGAGGAATCGGGGGCGTTGGCATGCCGCCGCCCCCATTCACGGAGGAATCGAAGATGCCGATCACCGGCATGTCCCGCCGCACCGTGCTCGCCGCCGCCGGCGCCACCGCAGCCCTCGCCGCCACGGGCGTGGCCACCGCGCCGGCCGCCCACGCCGCGTCCCCCACGCTCCCGAACGGCACCAGCAAGGACAAGGTGCTCGTCGTCGGCATGGACGGACTGCGGTACGACAGGATCGACGCGGCCAAGGCCCCGAACCTCAAGTCCCTGATGGCGAACGGCACGTACGGCCTGTCGCTGCTCTACGCCAACCCGATGGCCGCCACCTCCTCCGGCCCCGGCTGGTCCACCATCTCCACGGGCGTCTGGCCCGACAAGCACGGCGTGAAGGACAACACCTTCGCCGGCAAGAACTACGCCAAGTACCCCGGATTCCTGGCCCGGTTGAACCAGATACGCCCCGAGCTGTCGCTCTTCGCGGCCGTCGACTGGCCCGAGCTCGACACGCACGGCACGGTCACCCCCGGCGCCGACGCCAAGATCGTCTACAACAACAACTACGTCGTCAACGACAAGGTGATCACCGACATCACCGAGGACATCCTCCGGAACCAGAACCCGGACGTCCTCTTCGTCTACTTCGGCGAGACCGACGAGATCGGGCACAACTACGGCGCCGCGCACAGCAGGTACCTCGACGCCATCGACGTCCAGGACGGCTACCTCGGCCGACTCCTCACCGCCATCAAGGCCCGCCCCTCCTACGCCACCGAGCGCTGGACGGTCATCGTCACCACCGACCACGGCCATGTCGACTCCGGCGGCCACGGCGGCTCCGCCATCGAGGAGCGCCGTACCTTCGTCCTCGCCCAGGGGCCCGGCATCGCCGCCGGTGCCCGCCCCATCGACACCCGCCTCGTCGATGTCGCCGCCACCGTCTTCCACCAGCTCGGCATCGTGCCCGATCCCTCCTGGGGCCTGGACGGCAAGCCGATCCAGCAGCGCTCCACCGACCCCTTCGACGCGCTGCACTCCTCCCTCTCCGGCCGCGTCGACGAGACCGGCATCCCCGCGGGCATCCTCGGCTTCACCCACACCGCGCCCAGCGGCTGGTCCGTCATCAACAACGCCATGGGCACCGGCGGCATGACCGAGTGGCGCGGCTGGGCCTTCGCCACCGACGAGTTCTGGTCCCGCACCCAGCGCGACCAGTCCCGCGAGCTCAACGTCCGCTCCCGCGGGGTCTTCGCCGTCGCCGACTCCGACGAGTGGGCCGACAAGTCCTTCTCCGGTACGTACGACTCGACCCTGGTCACCCCCGCGTACGGCGTCTCCGGAGCCGCCCGGGTCACCCTGGACTTCACCACCTTCTACCGCCAGGAGGGCAGCCAGACCGCCCAGGTCCTCGCCTCCTTCAACGGCGGCACCCCGACGGTCGTCAAGAGCTACACCTCCGACGTCGTCTCCCAGCCCCAGTCGCTCACCGTCAACGTTCCCGCCGGGGCGTCCAGCGTGAGCTTCCGCTTCCGCTACACCGGGTCCAACAACTGGTACTGGGTGATCGACGGGGTGAAGATCAGCACTTCCTGATTAGGCTGGGGGCGTCGCCACAGCGCTGTCGCGGCGCCCCCAGCACCCCGCACGATTTCTGTACGGCAGGAGTCCCCGCACATGGCAGAGCGCAAGCCGATCGAATCCTGGCTCACCGACATGGACGGTGTCCTCATCCACGAGGGTGTCCCGATCCCCGGCGCCGACGCGTTCATCAAGAAGCTGCGGGAGACCGGGAAGCCGTTCCTGGTCCTCACGAACAACTCGATCTACACCGCCCGCGACCTGCACGCCCGCCTCGCCCGCATGGGCCTGGACGTGCCCGTGGAGAACATCTGGACCTCGGCGCTCGCCACCGCCCGGTTCCTCGACGACCAGCGCCCCGGCGGCACCGCCTATGTCATCGGCGAGGCCGGTCTGACCACCGCGCTGCACGACATCGGCTACGTCCTCACCGACCACGACCCCGACTATGTGGTCCTCGGCGAGACCCGGACGTACTCCTTCGAGGCCATGACCAAGGCCGTCCGGCTCATCAACGCCGGCGCCCGGTTCATCTGCACCAACCCCGACGAGACCGGCCCCTCCCTCGAGGGCCCGCTCCCGGCCACCGGCTCGGTCGCCGCGCTGATCACCAAGGCCACCGGCAAGGAGCCGTACTTCGCGGGCAAGCCCAACCCGCTGATGATGCGCACCGGCCTCAACGCGATCGGCGCCCACTCCGAGTCCAGCGCCATGATCGGCGACCGGATGGACACCGACATCCTGGCCGGGCTCGAGGCGGGCATGCAGACCTTCCTGGTCCTGACCGGTCTGACGACGCAGGTGGAGATCGACCGCTTCCCGTTCCGCCCCTCCACGATCGTCGACTCGATCGCCGACATCGTGGACCGGGTGTAGGCCCCAGGGCCCCAGGTCAGCCCCTCGGTCGGGCCCCTGCGGATGCGAAACGACCGGAACCGGGTGAACCTGCCAGTACCAGGAGGTCACGATGCGTTCAGGTCCCATTGCTCTCCGTGCCGCAGGGGCGGCCGCCGTCCTGGTACTGGCACCCACGGCCGGTACCGCCTTCGCCGGTGACGCCGTCAAGGTCACCGTCACCCCGTCCACCGCCAAGCCCGGCGCCGATGTCGACATCCGCGTCCAGGGCTGCAAAGGCACCACCGGCGCCGCCAGGTCCCAGGCATTCGTCGCCGACGCCGAGCTCACCGGCCGTGACGGGGGCGACTATCCCCTCTTCGGCGACACCACGATCAAATCGCATCTGAAGAGCGGTACGTACAAGGTCAGCGTGACCTGCGACGGCCGCGAGCACCGTGACGTCGGCGCGGTCCACGTCGAGAAGCACAAGCCGACGCACGAGCCGACCCACCACCCCACGCACGAACCCACGCACAGGCCGACGCACGAGCCAACCCACTGGCCGACCCACCACTCGAGCCCGATCGCCCCGGTCAAGGCCGGCGGTGGCGGTGCGGCCCTGGCGGTCCCGGCGGTACCCGCCGCGCCCGGCGTCGCGCAGACCACGGCCGAGAGCGGCCTCGGCACCCCGTACACCCTCGTCGGTCTCGGCATGGCCGCGATCGCCGCGGTGGCCGTCGCCTTCCGCACCGCGCGCCGCCGCACGGGCGACTGAGGTGTCCTCCGGGTCCGGCAACGGGCGGATGCTGACCGGTGTGGCCTGGGCCGTCCTCCTCCTGGGGCTCTGGCTCTGGGGTCGCGAGATCACCGAAGGGCCGGGCGGCAGCTCGGCCCCGACCACCGGAGACATAGCCGCGGTCGGCCGCCCCGACGGCGTCCCGCTCCCCCCGGCACACCGCCCCCTGCACCCCGCCGAGCCGCGCCGCGTGGAGATTCCCTCCCTCGGCATCGCGGCGCCGGTCGTCGGCCGCGGCCTGGACGACACGGGCGCGGTCGACCCGCCGCCGTTCGAGATGCCGCACTCCGTCGGCTGGTTCCGCACCGGCACCCCGCCGGGCGCCAAGGGCGCCGCCCTCTTCGTCGGCCACGTCGACACCGAGACCAGGCCCGCCGTCTTCTACGGGCTCAGCTCGGCCCGCCCCGGCGCCACGGTCAGGGTGACCCGGACGGACGGCTCGGTCGCCGAGTTCACCATCGACGACGTCCAGGTCTTCCCCCGGGAGCGGTTCGACGCCCGGAAGGTCTACGGGCAGCGCCGGGCCGATCGCGCCGAACTGCGCCTGATCACCTGCGGCGGCACCTTCGACCGCAAGGCGGGTGCGTACACGGCGAACGTGGTCGTCTCCGCGTACCTGACGGGAACGGGCAAGGCGTGACAGGTACTGAACACCGGGCCCGGCCGGCGGGCACCTGATCACCGGGCTCGCCCGGCGGACCGCGCGCCCGACGGCCGGGCCGGTCCTCGACCACGGGCGCACGGGCTGCGGGAGAAGCCCGGCGCCGCCGCGGGAGGTTCGGGTGCGGCAACTGTAGAACGCTCTTCCGGCCCCGGCCCAGACCTCCTTTGTGCCACGATGGAGCTGACCGGTTCGGTACGGTTCCGTACACCCAAGGGGGAGTGGATGTACGTACGTCGCATCGCGCTGCTGGGGCTCGCGGCCCTGGTGCTCGCCGGATGCACATCGTCCAACGGCTCGGGGGACGGCAAGGACAAGGGCGAGGCGCGCACACCACCACCGTCCGGTGAGCAGCAGCCCAAGGAGACGGACCCCTTCTGGGTCAACCCGCAGGGCAAGGCGGCCCTGCAGCTCGCCACGTACGTGAAGGCGGGCCGCGCCGCGGACGCCGAGCTGATCGAGAAGATCGCATCCCAGCCGGCCGGTGAGTGGATCGGCACGGACCGGCCCGAGGACGAGACCAGAGCGCTGACCGAGGCCGCCCGGAAGGCCGACCGGGAGGCGCTGCTCGTCCTCTACAACATCCCGCACCGTGACTGCGGCCAGCACTCCGCGGGCGGCGCGGCCGACGCCGGCGCCTACCGCGACTGGGTGGAGAAGGTCGCCCGGGGCATCGGGGAGCGGCGTGCCACCGTCGTCCTGGAGCCGGACGCGGTGATGCACATGGTCGACGGCTGCACCGAGCAGCAGTACCACGAGGAGCGGTACGAGCTCCTGAAGGCCGCCGTCCAGCGGCTGAAGCGCCAGCCGGCCGTCACCGTCTACCTGGACGCGGGGAACGCGGGCTGGGGCAAGCCGGCGGAGATCTTCCAGCCGCTGCAGCGCGCGGGCGTGGCGGAGGCCGACGGCTTCGCGGTCAACGTCTCCAACTTCCAGACCACCGAGGCCAGTACGGCCTACGGCAAGCAGCTGTCGTCCCGTATCGGCGGCAAGCCCTTCGTCGTCGACACCAGCCGCAACGGCAACGGCCCCTACACCGAGGGGGATCCGCGGGAGAACTGGTGCAACCCGCCCGGCCGCGCGCTGGGCGAGCCCCCGACCGTCCGCACCGCCGACCCGCTGGTCAAGGCGTATCTGTGGATCAAGCGGCCGGGCGAGTCCGACGGCGACTGCAAGGGCGGCCCGAAGGCGGGGGAGTGGTTCGAGAACTACGCGCTCGACCTCGCCCGCGGGGCGGAGTGACAGCAGGGGTGAAGGCGTGGAACCCCCGGCCGCAGCCGGGGGTTCCCGTGTCCGGGATCAGTCGCGCTCGGCCCTGATACCGCCCACGTTGATGTCGCTGCAGCTGTTCGAGCCCTTGGTGGTCAGGTTGAAGCCCTTGAACGCCTGGTTCCTGTTGTCGGGGTTGAGGACTCTTTTGGCCGCTAGGGCACCTCCACCCACACCGCCTCGGAGGGGGTTCCCTCTGCGTCCGTCACGAAGAGCATGTACCAGCCGGAAGGGACCAGTGAACGGTTCTTCGGCACCCCCAACTCGACTTTCCCCGCAGTCTTTTTGAGCGTCAGCGCGATCGTGCGCTGGTCGACGTCGGTGACGTGGGTGACGGCGCTCGGCCGGATCAGCTTCGCGGAGGTGATCGTCGCGGCCTGCTGCGTACGGAACACCCCGGTGGTGCCGCGGGCGATCCTGCGGGGTCCCTCGCCGAGTTCGGGCCGGCCGCCTTCCCGGTAGAGGTAGGGCGGGGTCCAGAGCTCGATGCGCTGCTCGAAGACGCCGGGCCGGGTGTTCGCCGGGTCGGAGAAGAGCGAGTCCGAGCCGAAGATCATGACCCGCCCGTCGGGGAGCAGCAGCGAGCCCGAGTGGTAGTTGCGGCCCACCTGCGGATCGGCGACGCGCCGGTACGTTCCCGTCCTCGGGTCGTACGTCCGGGCCTGGAGGATGTCGGAGCCGCCGCGGCCCCGGTAGTCCTCCGAGCCGCCGGTGACGAACACGGTGTCGTCCGGGAGCAGCGAGGCGCTGGGGTAGCGGGTGCCCTTCTCCAGGGTGGCGCCGTCACGGAAGCGCGGGCCGGGGGCCTTGAGGTCGATGAGCCGGGTCTTCGCGCTGGCCTTGTCGGACTCGCCGACCCCGCCGCCGCCGATCACCATGAACCGCTGGTCCTGGGCGGGCGGCAGCATCACGGTCGCGGAGGTCTCCATCCGGTCGGGGTCGCTCAGCCCGGGGACCTTGGTGAAGGTGTTCGTGTCCAGGTCCCAGATCCCGGGGTCGCGGCCGACGTCGGCGGGCCCGTAGCCGGCGTTCGATCCCGAGTAGAAGAGCTTCCCGTTCGACATCAGGAAGATCGCCGGATAGGTCGGGAAGCGCCGCTCGACCCCGGTGTACGCCCACTTCTTCGTCCTCGGGTCGTAGATCTCGTCCTTGCCGGGAACGATCTGCCCGATCTCGTCGAGTCCGGAGAGGGCGAGGACACGGCCGTCCTTCAGCGTGGTGAGCGTGGGGTACCAGCGGGCCTCGTTCATCGGGTCGACGGTCACGTACTTCTCGGCGACCGGATCGAACTCGTACGCCTCCCTGATTCCCTGGAAGTCCTTCTTGTCCAGGGCGAGTTTCTGCGCGATGCCGTACACGTTGCGGGCGTCGGAGCCCTTCATGCCGGCCACCCGGTAGTTGTCCTCGGTGCCGGTCTCGTACGCCGTCCCGGACTTCTCGGCCTCGACGTAGATGCGCCCGAGGCCCGGGGTGTTGTGGAGGAAGCGCCCGGTGCTCTTGTCGAAGACCTTGGTGGCCCGCTCGACCAGGACCGGGTCCTTGGAGACGAAGGTCCTGCCGTTCGCCTTCCCGGTGAATCGGGTGCCCGCGGGCAGGGTGATCGGCTTGTCGGGGTCCTCGTTGTGGACGATCATCAGGCCGCCGGCCTTGGTGACATCGCCCTCCAGCTTCTCGTACCGCTTCGTCCCGCCCGCCACCAGCAGCTTTCCGTCGGGCAGTTGGGTGTGGCCGGCGCAGAACATGTCCTTCGGGGTCGGGATCTTCTTGAAGTTCCCCGTCTTCGGATCCCACAGCACCGACTCGAACTTCTTCGCGTCGAAGTTCTTCTGGTTGTTCCCCGAGCCCGCGATCAGCAGCACCTTCCCGGTGTGCAGCAGGGCCGCGTGAATGGCGTTGATCCGGAAGTCGGCGGGCACGTCGAGGTAGTCCCAGTGCCCGTTCTCCGCCTTGTACTCGGGCCGGTTGATCGCGTACTCGTGGTACCGCTCCGAGCCGAACCGCCACAGCGCCGGCCCGTTCATCCCGGCGACCGCGACGATCACCGCGGCCCCGATCGCCACCCGGCGTACCCGGTTGCGACGCGCGTTGGCGATCATTCGTTACGCCCTCCCAGCGCGCTTTCCATGGCCTTCCCGGCGGGCTCGGCCCACCGGGGCCGCTGCGCCGGTACGTGGACGGGGGCGGCCGGCGCCTCGGTCCGCCGCCGCTCCACCCGCATGCCGTACCGCCAGGCTGCGATCGGCGCCGCCGTGATCAACAGCGCGAGCGAGGCCCAGGTGATCATCGCGGGGTGGTCGTGCCCGAAGAAGAACGACGAGGCGAGCGAACCGCCGAAGACGACGATGAAGAAAAGGTGGATCCGGAAGGTGCCGAAGAGGGTGTCGGGGCTCGAGGAGTCGCCCTTGGGCGTCACCACGAACGAGCTCTTCCGCCGCAGCACCGCGTCCATCAGCGAGCGGGCGTAGATCGGCGCGGAGAGCGCGGACATCACCATGCCGGCCAGTCCGCCGGACCCCTCGGGCTCGTGCGGCGAGACGTTGTGGCGCCGGTTCCAGATGTAGAGCCCGATCTGGAGCGCGGAGGCGTTGCCGTACAGCATCATCCACATCGCCGGGTCGATCTGGACGCCCGAGGCGCCCATGCCCAGGAAGAGCGCGCAGCTCAGCGCCGCCAGGATCCAGTTGAGGGCCGACATCGGATAGAAGATGATCATCATCGTGTAGTTGAAGAGCTTGCCGGGCGGCAGCGTCCCGAAGCCCTTCCAGTACTGCTTGAGGATCGTCTCGTACGTGCCCCGGGACCAGCGCAGCTGCTGGGTGAAGAAGTCGGTCCAGGCGGTCGGGCCCTCGCCGACGGCGAGCACGTCCGGGGTGTAGACCGAGCGCCACTTCCGGCCCGTGGCGGGGTTGCGGTGCCGGTGCATCTCGAAGCCGGTCGCCATGTCCTCGGTGATCGAGTCGTACAGCCCGCCGATCTGCTTGAGCGCCCGGATCCGTACGGCATTGGACGTGCCGACGAACATCGGCGCGCCGTAGCGGTTGCCGGCGCGCTGGATCAGGGCGTGGAAGAGGAACTGCTGGGATTCCGCGGCCTTGGTGACGAAGGTGTCGTAGTTCCCGTAGACCTGCGGCCCGATGACGAAGCCGACGTCCGGGTCGCGGAACCAGCCCAGCATCCGCTCCAGGTAGTTGGGGAGCGGGACGTGATCGGTGTCGACGGAGGCGAAGAAGTCGTAGTCGTCGCCGTGCGCCTGCAGCCAGGCGTTGTAGTTGCCGTGCTTCGTCTTCGCGCGGTGCGGCCCCTTGCTCTGGTTCCAGGCGGGCACGCCCTTGCGGGAGAAATGCCGCACCCCGAGCCGGGCGCAGACCGCCTTGACCTCGGGGTCGTCCCCCTCGTCGAGCAGCCACACGTGCATGGGTCCGCGGTGGCGGATCTTCACGGCGGCTTCGAGGGTCTTCGTCACCATGGCGAGCGGTTCCTTGCCCGGGACGAAGGAGGTGAGGAAGGCGACCCGGGTGCCGGCCTCCGGGACCACCGGGACCGGGTCGCGGGCGACCAGGGTCGCGTGCGCGTTCGACAGGACGTTCATGGTGCGGAAGAGCTCGATCAGGCCGATCGACACCAGCATCACGATGTCGAGGGCGCGGAGCAGGTCGTTGTCGAGGTTCGGGTCGCGCTCGGTCCAGTGCTGAGGCTGCATCAGCCAGACGAACAGGCCCAGCGAGACGAGCGGCGCGGCGCCGAGGAGCAGCGCGGCGCGCAGCCGGTGCGGCTCCTGGGAGAGCAGGGAGCGGTAGCGCACCCGGTAGGGCTGCGCCGGATCGGGCTCGGTCAGTGGCCCGGCGAGCCGGCTGTAGTGCTCGTAGTCGTAGCGTGGCAGTGCTGTCACGGAGCGGAGCCGAGTACCCCCGGCGGGCGTCCATGCAGACGTCATGAGTCCATCCCCCCGCGCGCGGTCGCGGGCGGGGCCCCCACCCCGCACTCGACGCGACCACCCGTGTCCCCAACCCCCCAGGGACCAAGCCAGAGTCCACGACCCCGCTTCTTGATCGCAAGGGCGAAACGAGCTGTTTACCGCCCAAAGCCGGGCGCTCTGGTTCTGCTGTGACGAAAGGGATGCCGCAGTCTCATGGGACGACCGAGGCCCCCTCACCGATGGTGAGGGGGCCTCGACTGTGCGTGCGCCGCCAGGGACTCGAACCCCGGACCCGCTGATTAAGAGTCAGCTGCTCTAACCAACTGAGCTAGCGGCGCCTGCTGACCTGCATAACTCTACCCGACGTCCGAGGGTGCTCCTGACCATTACCGGTCCCTTCCGGCCTGTCGGATGGTCGTATCGGGTCTTCGATCCGTCAAAATGCGATTTGTCCGGACAGTTGAGACACTGGCGCCCGTGCACCAGCGCCCAAAGATCTTGACGAGTGTGGAGGGGAATCGCATGAGCGTGCCGGTCTTCGAGGAGTTCGAGCCCGCGGCCGACTGCGGCTGCGCGGGCTGCGCCCAGCAGCGGCGCGATCTTGCCCTTGGCCTGCCCGTACGGGCGGGCGGACACCCGGCGGCACACGGGGCGCGCCGCGCGCTGGTCCTGGTGGCCGCGGCGGGCGTCGCCCTCGGCGGCGGGGGAGCGAGCGCGCTCGCCCGGCCCGCCGACGCGGCGATGCCCGTCACTCCTGCGGACCTCGCTCCGGCGGACCGGGCGACGGAGGCCGGCCCGGCTCCCGACACCCCTCAAGGCGGTACGGGCCCGCTGCACGGAGCCCCCGGCCCGCAGCCGTCTCCCACCGTCACCCCTACGAACAGTCAGATCTCCGCCCAGTCCCTGCGGAAGACCAGCCGCGCCGAGATCATCAACCGCGCCAAGCGATGGGTGAGCGCCCAGGTCCCGTACTCGATGGAGAAGTACTGGTCGGACGGCTATCGCCAGGACTGCTCCGGCTACATCTCCATGGCGTGGAACCTCCGCGGCAACGAATGGACCGGCAGCCTCGACCTCTTCGGCGAGCGGATCGGCCGTACGGAGCTCCAGCCCGGCGACATCCTCCTCTTCCACAACCCCGCCAATCCGACCAGGGGCTCGCACGTCACGATCTTCGGCGGGTGGACGGACTACACCCACACGTCCTACATCGCGTACGAGCAGGCCAAGCCGCGCACGCGGCGACAGGCCACGCCGCTCGCGTACTGGAACAACTCGGACCGCTATGTGGCCTACCGCTACAGGGGCGTGGTCAGCGGCGGCACCGGCGGCGCGTCCGCGGCCGCGATCCCCTTCCCGGGCGCGGCGTCCTTCGGCCCCGGCGCGAACAACGCGTACATCACCCAGCTCGGGCGGCTGCTGGTTCAGCGCGGCGGCAAGAAGTACTACAGCCAGGGCCCCGGTCCGCGCTGGGGCGAGGCGGACCGCCGTGCGACCCGGGCGTTCCAGCTGGCGCAGGGCTGGAGGGGCAAGGAGGCGGACGGTCTGCCCGGCCCGCACACCTGGCGACTCCTGGTGGCCGGCCAGGGCAGGAGCATCGGCGGTTCGAGTGGTTCGGCCGGTCCGCGCGCGAATGCGCCGGTGTTCCCCGGGCGTGGCTACTTCCGTCCGGGCCAATCCAACGCATATGTGGAGAAGCTGGGCAAACAGCTGGTGAAGCGGGGCTACGGCAAGCACTACCTGTCGGGTCCCGGTCCGCGCTGGAGCGAGGCGGACCGTCGCAATGTCGAGGCGTTCCAGCGGGCGCAGGGATGGCGCGGCGGCGCGGCCGACGGCTACCCGGGCCCGGAGACCTGGCGGCGCTTGTTCCGATGACCCCGAGAACATGAGGTGGACCCCATGACCCGTTCGACCCCACACCCCGACTCGGGCGCGGCGGCGAGCCGCGACGCGGCCCGGTCGGCGATCCGCCTGACGGACGAGACGCGCGCGTCGAGACCAAGGCCGTCGGACGCACCCCCACGCGGCGGCCCGACCCCGGACCACCGAGACCCGGAGGGCCCCCCGGCGAGGGCGGGCGGTCCTGGTTCGTCGGGCGGATCTGGTCCGTCGGGCGGTCCTGGTCCGTTGGACGGTTCTGGTCCGTCGGGTGAGCGGGCGGAGGTTGCTGGTCGGTCGGGTGAGCGGGCTGAGGTTGCTGGTTCGGTTGCCGGGGCTCCGGCCGAGGGTGCGGTCGGCGCGGGCGGGGCCGCTTTGTCGGCTGAGCGGGCGGGCGGTCCTGGTCCGGTTGCCGCGGCCGCGCCGATGTCGTCGGCCGCTCGGCCTCCGGAGGCCGGACCGGCGGGCGCGGACCCGCTGCTTGCGGGGTCCGCGTCGGTTGGGTCGGTTGGGCCGGCGTCGGGCTCGGATGTTCGGGGCCCGGAGGATCGGTCGGTGGGTGCGGATCCGCTGCTTGCGGGGTCCGCGTCGGTCGGGACGGCAGGGGCCGCTTCGGCCCCTCGGCCGGCGGGTGCGGATCCGCTGCTTGCGGGGTCGGCGCCGGTTGGGTCGGCGTTGAGTTCGGATGTTCGGAGCCCGGAGGCTCGGTCGGCGGGGACAGGCCCGCTGCTTGCGCGGGCCGTACCGGTTGGGTCGGGTGGGTCTGCTGCGGGCTCGGACGTTCAGGGTCCGGGGGGCGCGGACCCGACGCTCGCGGGGGCGGCGCAGGTCGTGGCTGGTGGGTCGGCGTCGGGTCCGGAGGCCCGATCGGCGGGTGCGGATCCGCTGCTTGCGCGGGCCGCGTCGGTCGGGACGGCGGGGTCCCCTTCGGGATCGGACGCTCGGCCGGTGGGAACGGACCCGCTCCTCGCGCGGCCGGCGCCGGTCGAGGGCGTGGCCGGTCCCGGCTCGACCGGTGTCAGGCTCCCGCTCGCGGAGAGCGCGGCTTCCTCCTCGGTCCCGGCTGCTGATGGCGGCCAGGCGGCCGTTGTCTCCAGTTCCGCCTCCGGCGAGGGGCGGAAGGACGGCGCGCCGGGCGCAGTCGGCTCAGGCCTCGCGGACGTCGTGGGCGGGGCTTCTTCGGCGCCCACCGACGGCCCGGCCCCGACCGGGGACGCCACTGTGGCCATGGCTCCGGAACGCACGGAAGCGGCCGCCGGCCAGCTGCCCCGGGTCGGCTTGGCAACTCCATCGGGTGTTCCGACGACTTCGAGTGACCCGACGGCCAAGGCCGGCGCGTCGACGGATCCGGCCACCGACAAACTCGGTGGCCCGGCCGCCCGGCCCGGTACGCCGACGGGCGCGCCCACGGGCACCCTCCCCGGGGCGCCGGCAGCTACCGCACCGGGTGACTCGGTCGCTCACGCCACGTCGGCAGGCCCGGCCGCCCGGCCCGGTAGGCCCCCGGGCAACCTCCCCGGTACGACGGCCGCTACTGCACCGAGCGGATCGGCCCCGCACGCCACGTCGACCACGTCGGCTGGCCCGGCCGCCCGGGCCGGTACGCCGGCGGGTGCGCCCACGGGCAACCTCCTCGGTGCGCCCGCAGCTACCGCTTCGCGCGGCTCGGCTCGGCACGCCGCGCCGGCCACCTCGGCCGCTCAGCCCGGCGCGTGGACGGGTTCGCCGGGCGCTACCGCTTCGGGCGGCTCGGCCCGACACGCCGCGCCGAGCAAGTCGGCTTCGGGCGGCTCCGCCCGGCACGCCGCGCCGACCACCGCGGCCGACCCGGCCTCCAAGCCCGGCACCCCGGCCGCGTCGGCGACCACCCCCAACGCCTCCGCCGGCCAGGTCGGTGAGCTTCGGCGGATCATCGGGGCGCCCTTCGGGGTCATCGCCGTTCCCGTCGCCGCCGAGGCGAAGGCGCAGGCGTCCACCCAGGCGTCCCGTCCCGCCGGGCGACGCAGGACGGTGATCGGGACCGAGACGACCGGGTCGATCCCCGTGCACCTGCTCTTCCGGGACCAGCCCGAACCGGACGACGACGGCGGACCCGCCACGATCGCCATGGCACCCCCGGTCGCCGCCAAGACCGTCATCCCGGCTCCCACCCGTTCCGAGCCCTCCCGCCCCGCCCCCACCGCCGACCCCCAACTCGTCGAGCGCCCCGGCTCCGTCCTCCCCGGGTGGATCGGCGCCGTCGGAGGGGTCCTCGCGCTCGCCGGGTGCGCGGCCATCGTGTGGTGGGTCGGGGCCGTGCCCGAGGAGGCGGCTCGGATGCTCCGGCTGCCCCCGCGTCCGTACTACGGCATCCACCTCGGCCAGTGGGCCCTGCTCGCGCTCGGCGTGCTGGCCACCCTCTTCGCCTTCGGCGGTCTGGGCCGTGGCCGCGTCGGCTACGCCTGGGTCCTCACCCTCTTCGGCGACTACCGCGGCAGCGTCCGCCGCACCGGTCTCCTCTGGGTCAGCCCGCTCCTCCTGCGCCGCCGTGTCGACATCCGCCTCCGCCACTGGCGCAGCGAGCCCCTCCCCTCGGTGGACGCCAAGGGCACGGCCCTCGACGTCGTCGTGCTCGTCGTCTGGCGCGTCCGGGACACCGTCCGCGCCGCGCTCGGTGTCGACGGCCACGAGGAGTACCTGCGCGAGCAGGTCGAGGCCGTGATGGCCCGGGTCCTGTCGCAGCTCCCGGCCGACGCCTTCCACGAGGACGCCCCGACCCTGCGTGACGCCGAGGCCGTCGGCGAGGCGCTCACCCGAATGCTCTCCGCGGAGTGCGCCCCGGTGGGGATCGACGTGTTCTCGGCGCAGCCGACCCGTATCGAGTACGCCCCCGAGATCGCGGCCGCGATGCAGCGCCGCCGGATCGCCGCGATCGACGCCAAGCACCGGGACAGCGTGCTGACCTCCGTCGTGGACGCGGTGGAC
The DNA here is from genome assembly GCF_040645695.1 of Streptomyces sp. NPDC046712. Classification (NCBI taxonomy): domain Bacteria; kingdom Bacillati; phylum Actinomycetota; class Actinomycetes; order Kitasatosporales; family Streptomycetaceae; genus Streptomyces; species Streptomyces sp. NPDC046712. The sequence goes on from NZ_JBEYYW010000006.1 coordinate 80,725, forward strand.
GACGTGGTCCACCGACTGACCACGCGTGGTCTGGTCGAGCTGGACGACTACGAGCGCAAGGCGCTGGTCAAGGACCTGACGGTGGCCTTCTACACCGGCCGTACCGGTCCCGTGGAAGGCGCGTGATTGGTATGGACATGTTCAACTTCCCGCCATACCTTGATACTTGGTCTAGACCGGAATAAGCACCACCGCACGCGTGCGGCACAGCTCACCGAACTCCCCCACGTTCACCTGGAGCGACAGCATGCGCAAAAAAATAGGTGTGGCGGCGGTGGCGCTCGGCGTCGCCGGCGCCTCCCTCTTCGCCACGAGCACCGCGACCAGCCATGGCTACACCGACTCCCCGATCAGCCGTCAGAAGCTCTGCGCCAACGGCACCGTGACGAACTGCGGATCCATCCAGTGGGAGCCGCAGTCCGTCGAGGGCCCCAAGGGCTTCCCGGCCGCCGGTCCCGCCGACGGGAAGATCTGTTCCGCCGGTCTCACCCAGTTCGCCCAGCTCGACGATCCGCGTGGTGGCGCCTGGCCCACCACGAGGGTCACGGCGGGTCAGAGCTACAGCTTCCGCTGGCAGTTCACCGCCCGTCACCGCACCACCGACTTCAAGTACTACATCACCAAGAACGGCTGGAACGGCACCCAGAAGCTCACGCGGGCCGCCCTCGACCCGCAGCCCTTCCTCACCGTCCCGTACAACAGCCAGCAGCCGCCGGCCACGCTCTCGCACTCCGGAACCATCCCGGCGGGCAAGACCGGCAGGCACCTGATCCTGGCGGTGTGGACGATCGCGGACACCGCGAACGCCTTCTACGCCTGCTCGGATGTTCAGTTCTGACGGGTAGTCAGTTATCGTCCGGCGTATGACCGTGGCGGAGCTCGTGCAGCGTCAGTGGGGCGATCACAGGGTCGGACTGAGGAGCCATGACACGGTCCTCACCCACCACGGGATCGCCGCCGGAGCCGCCGCGCGGGCCGCACTGCTCGTCGATCTGCTGCCCCGGGGTGCCGAGCCGCACCTCGGGGTGCTCCTCGACAACACGCCGGAATTCCCGCTCTGGCTGAGCGCGGCGGCCCTCGCCGGGGCCGCCGTCGCGGGCATCAACCCCACCCGCCGGGGTGCCGAACTGGCCCGCGACATCGTCCACACCGACTGCCGTGTCCTGGTCACCCAGCGCGCGTACCTTCCCCTGCTCGACGGGCTTCCCCTGCCGGGCGTACGGGTGCTGGTGACCGACACCGACGCGTACCGGGAACTCCTCATTCCCTTCGAGGGCGCGAAGCCGGGCGAGGCCGTGGCCCGCCCGGTGCGCCCCGACAGCCGGCTGCTCCTCTACTTCACCTCCGGCTCGACCGGCGCGCCCAAGGCGGCGATCTGCAGCCAGGGCCGCCTCGCTGCCGCGGGTGCCTCGCTCGTCGCCCACTTCCGGATACGGCCCGACGACGTGCACTACATCTGCATGCCGATGTTCCACGGCAACGCGGTCATCGCGGACTGGGCCCCGGCGCTCGCCGCCGGCGCGGGCGTGGCTCTGCGCGCCCGCTTCTCGGCCTCCCGCTTCCTGCCGGACGTGCAGGAGTTCGGCGCGACGTACTTCACCTATGTGGGGCGGGCGGTGCAGTACCTGCTCGCGACGCCGCCGCGCCCCGACGACCGCGAGCACCGGCTGCGCCTCGGCTTCGGCACGGAGGCGGGGGCGGTGGACGCGGCCCGTTTCGAGGAGCGGTTCGGGGCCCGGCTCGTGGAGGGGTACGGCTCCTCCGAGGGCGGCGCGGCCGTCCAGCGGACCCCGGACACCCCGACCGGGGCCATCGGCCGGGCGGCGCCGGGGGACGACCTCGCGGTGGTGGACCCGGCGACCGGCGAGGAGTGCGAGCGCGCCGTCCTCTCACCCTCGGGCCGGCTGCTCAACGCCTCCGCGGCGATCGGCGAACTGGTCAACCGCGGCCGGAGCCCCTTCGAGGGCTACTGGCGCAACCCCGAGGCGGAGGCGGCCCGGCTGCGGGGCGGCTGGTACTGGACCGGCGACCTCTTCTACCGGGACGCCGACGGCTTCCTGTACTTCGCGGGGCGTGACGACGACCGGCTGCGGGTCGACAGCGAGAACCTGGCCGCGGCCGTGATCGAGCAGATCCTCTCCCGCTGGGAACGCGCGGCGGGCGTCGCCGTCTACGCGATACCCGATCCGGTCGCGGGGGACCAGGTGATGACGGCGATCGCCCTGCGCGAGGGCGCCACGTTCGACCCGGTCGCCTTCCAGGAGTTCCTCACCGCCCAGCCCGACCTGGGCACGAAGATGCCCCCGCGCTTCGTCCGCCTCGTGCCGGCACTCCCGCTGACCGCCACGAACAAGATCCACCGCGTGTCCCTCCGCCGGGAGTCCTTCCTCTGTGACGACCCGGTCTGGTGGCGCCCGGAGCCGGGGAGCCCGTACGAGCCCCTGACGCCGGAGGCCGTCACCGCCCTCGACACCGCGTACGCCGTCCACGGCCGCTCGCCCCGAGGTCCCGGCGCCACGGGGTAGGCCCAGCCCTACCTCGGGGACGCCCCCCACCACGATGGCCCGGCACGGCAACCGCCCCCTACCGTGAACCCCATGGCGCCCCGAACCCCCTGGCAGGCCCTCACCCGGCCCCGTTTCCCGCGCAGCGACTGGCCGTGGCGGTCCGCCGGCTATCTCGCCACCGGGGTGATCACCGGCGCGCCGGCTCTCCTCGTCCTGCTCCTCCTTGTCGTCTTCTCCTTCGTGCTCGTCGGCCTCCCGCTCCTCCTCCTCGCCGGGGTAGCCCTCGGCGGCATCGAGCGCCGCCGACTCCGGCTCGTCGACCTCGACCCGGCCACGGATCCCCACCGGGTCCCCAACGCCCCCGGCCTCGCCGCCTGGCTCCAGGTCCGCGTCCGGGAGCAGGCCACCTGGCGGGAGCTCGCGTACGCCGTCCTGCACGTCACCGTCCTGTGGCCGCTCGACCTGCTCGTCCTCGCGATCACCCTCGGCCTGCCCGCCGCCCTGATCAGCGCGCCGCTGCGACTCGCTCTGGACGGTGAGGAGACCAAGGTCGTCAAGGCGTTCCTGGTCACCTCCTATCCGCAGGCGTTCGCCGCCGCCCTCCTCGGGGCGGCACTCCTGGTCGCGTTCCTCTATCCGCTCGCTGCCCTCGCGGGTGCCCGCGCCGCCCTGAGCCGTGCCCTGCTCGCACCCCGCGAGGCCGAGCTGCGGGACCGGATCGGCGAGGTCACCGCCTCCCGGGCCCGGCTCGTCGACGCCTTCGAGGCCGAGCGCCGCCGGATCGAGCGCGATCTCCACGACGGCGCCCAGCAGCGCCTGGTCGCCCTGACCATGACCCTGGGGCTCGCCCGCCTCGACGCCCCGCCTGGACCGCTCGCCGACCAGCTCGCCCAGGCCCACGCGGAGGCCGGGCGGGTCCTCACCGAGCTGCGCGAACTCATCCACGGCATCCACCCGCAGGTGCTCGCCGACTACGGCCTCGGCGCGGCCCTCACCGACGCCGCCGACCGCTCCGCCGTCCCCGTCGACACGGACATCGACCTGCCCCGGCTGTCCACCGCCGTGGAGAGCGCCGGCTACTTCGCCGTCTGCGAGGCCCTCGCCAACATCGGCAAGCACAGCGGCGCCACCAAGGCCCGGATCACCGCCCGGCACGCAGGTTCCCTGACCATCGAGGTCGAGGACAACGGCCGCGGCGGCGCCACCGCATCGATCAGCGGCTCCGCGTCGGGCACCGGCGGATCCGGTCTCACCGGACTCGCCGACCGGCTCGCCGTCCTCGATGGCACACTGACGATCACCAGCCCGGCCGGCGGCCCGACCCTCCTGCGAGTGGAGATCCCTTGTCCCGCACTGCCCGATCGCTCCGCGTCGTCCTCGCCGAGGACAGCGTCCTCCTCCGGGAAGGGCTGATCGGGCTGCTCGCCCGCTTCGGCCACGAGGTCGTCGCCGCGGTCGGCGACGCCGACGGCCTGCGCGCTGCCGTCACCGAGCACGATCCGGACATCGTCGTCACCGACGTCCGGATGCCTCCCGGCTTCCAGGACGAGGGGCTGCGCGCCGCGGTCGCCCTGCGGGCCGATCGCCCCGGTCTGCCCGTCCTCGTGCTCAGCCAGTACGTGCAGCGGACCTACGCCGCCGACCTCCTGGACGCGGGCGACGGCACCGGCGTCGGCTACCTCCTCAAGGACCGGGTCGGCCAGGTCGAGGAGTTCCTCGACGCGCTCACCCGGGTCGCGGACGGCGGCACGGTCGTGGACCCCGAGGTCGTACGGCAGCTGCTGCGCCGGCACCGTGATCCGCTGGAGGCGCTGACCCCGCGCGAGCGCGAGGTCCTCGGGCTGGTCGCCGAGGGGCACTCGAACGGGGAGATCGCCCGCCGGCTGGTCGTCACCGAGGCGGCCGTCGGCAAGCACATCGGCAACATCCTGGGGAAGCTGGACCTGCCGCCCGCCGAGGACACCCACCGCCGGGTCCTCGCGGTCCTCACCTATCTGAGGGCGTAAGGGGGTGTCCGCCGGACAGGGCGGGCCCATGAAAGCACGAAGAAGCCCCCCGCCTGCGCGAGGGGCTTCTTCCGTCTGTGCGCCGCCAGGGACTCGAACCCCGGACCCGCTGATTAAGAGTCAGCTGCTCTAACCAACTGAGCTAGCGGCGCCTGCTGACAGAGAAAATACTACCTGGTCCTCGGGGGTGGTTCCGACCACCACCCCTGAGGACCAGGTCACGTTTTCGGATCGCCTCAGATCGCCAGCGAGAGCACCACCGGCGCGGCCCTGCGGTTGAGCGTGTCGGCCGCCGAGCGGAGTCGGTGGGCATGCTCGATCGGAAGGGAGAGCGCCAGGCAGCCCACGGCCGCACCGGCCGTCAGCGGCACCGCCGCGCAGACCGTGCCCACCGCGTACTCCTGCAGGTCCAGCACCGGGACGGTCGGCGGCTGGCTGTCCAGCTTGGAGAAGAGCACCTTCTCGTTGGTGATCGTCCGGGAGGTCAGCCGGGCGATCTTGTGGCGCGAGAGGTGGTCCCGGCGGCCGTTCTGGTCGAGCTGGGTCAGCGGTGATCGTCCGGGAGGTCAGCCGGGCGATCTTGTGGCGCGAGAGGTGGTCCCGGCGGCCGTTCTGGTCGAGCTGGGTCAGCAGGCACTTCCCGACCGCGCTGGCGTGCGCGGCCGAGCGGAAGTCCACCCATTCGTTGACCTTGGGCGTGCGCGGGCCGTCGGCGAACTGGGTGATCTTCACCTCGCCGTCGATGTACCGACTGATGTAGACCGCCGCACCGACGGAGTCGCGCAGTTCGGTGAGCGTCTCCTGCAGCTTCTGCTCCAGCGCTTCGCGGCGGGTCAGACCGGAACCGAGGAGGACCAAGGAGTCGCCGATGACATAGGCGCCGTCGGCGACCTGCTCGACGTATCCCTCGCGACGGAGCATCAGCAGCAGCGAGGACAGATGGGCGACGGGCAGACCGGTCTCACGAGCGATCTGGACGTCCGTCACCCCGCCACCGTGCCGTGAGACCGTCTCAAGGACGCGCAGGGCGTATTGCACCGAGTGGAACGGCGCAGTGGGCTCGGGCTTCAGCGCCACGGTTTCCCCCTACCAGGTTGTGACCGCAAGCTTCCGTACCACGATAGCCGTCAAGCTCCCTTTTCGGGGCGGCTGTTGGCGAGAATATGGCGGCGCCCCAGCGCCATACGCTGGGGCGCACCACCCTGGCATATGCCATGGTCAAAGCACCGTCATAGAGCCTGAGGTCAGAGCACCGCGCCCAGGAACTCGCGGGTACGCGGATGCTCGGGAGCCGAGAAGATTTTTTCCGGAGAACCGGACTCGATCACCCTTCCCTCGTCGAACATCAGGACCTCGTCGGAGATGTCCCGGGCGAAGTTCATCTCGTGCGTCACACAGATCATGGTGATGTCGGTCGTCCCGGCGATCTCACGGAGCAGATCCAGCACACCCGCCACGAGTTCCGGGTCGAGCGCCGATGTCACCTCGTCGAGCAGCAGCACCTTCGGCTCCATCGCCAACGCCCGCGCGATGGCGACCCGCTGCTGCTGGCCGCCGGACAGCTGCGCGGGCCTGGCCTCGTACTTGTCGGCCAGACCGACCATGTCGAGCAGCTCCCGCCCGCGCGCCTCCGCCTCCTCGCGGCTCTTCCCCAGGACCCGGACCGGCGCCTCGGTGATGTTGCGCAGCACGGACATGTGCGGGAAGAGATTGAAGTGCTGGAAGACCATCCCGATCTTCTTCCGCACCTCACGCCGGTGCTTCTCGCCCGCCGGATGGAGCTTTCCGCCGTTGACCCGGATGGTGCCCGCGTCGGGCTTCTCCAAGGTCATCAGGAGGCGCAGGATCGTCGTCTTACCGGAACCGGAGGGTCCGATCAGCGTGACGTGACGGCCGGGGCGGACCGAGAAATTGAGATCGTCGAGGACCGTCTGCTCCCCGAAACGCTTGGTGACGTTCTCGAATCGAATCAGGGGGTGGTCGGAATCAGTGGCTTCAGTGGGCAAGGCGGCGCTCCAGAGTGCGGACGAGCAGGGAAGCGGGATACGCGATCAGGACAAAGGCCACACCGATCACCGTCAGCGGCTCGGTGTACTGGAAGGTGGCGGCCGACTCCAGCCGGGACTGCTGGAGGAGCTCCAGCACACTGATTCCGGCCAGCAGCGGGGTGTCCTTCAGCATCGCGATGACGTAGTTGCCGAGCGCCGGCGCGATCCGGCGCAGGGCCTGCGGCAGGATCACCGTCAGCCAGGTCCGGTGGCGCGGCAGGCTGAGAGCCTTCGCCGCCTCCCACTGCCCGGCCGGTACGGCGTCGATGCCGGCCCGGTAGACCTGCGCGGTGTACGTCGAGTAGTGCAGCCCGATCGCGAGCGTGCCCGTGGCCAGGGCGGAGAACTGCACGCCCCACTCCGGCAGCACGAAGAAGAGGAAGAAGAGCTGCACGAGCAGCGGAGTCGTGCGGACGAACTCGGTGACCGCGTTCACCGGCCAGCGCACGAACCGGCTGCGGGCACGGAATCCCAGCGCCCACACCAGCCCCAGCGTGAAGGAGATCAGCGAGCCGAGCACCAGCACCTGGAGCGTGACGAGCAGGCCGTCCCAGAAGCGCGGCATGAAGTCCGCCACCGCGGACCAGTCCCAGTTCACTTGGCCATCACCCCCAGGTTCGCCTTGCCGCGTCGCTCCAGAGCCTTCATCGAGCGGGTGATCACCAGCGCGATGACGAAGTAGACGACCAGGGTCACGGTGTAGATCGCGCCGCTCTCCTGGGTCGCGAGCCGCACCAGGTACGCGGCGAAGGAGACGTCCCCGACACCGAGCAGCGAGACCAGGGCGGTCCCCTTGAGCAGCTCGACGAGCAGATTGCAGAAGGACGGGATCATCTCGGGCACGGCCTGGGGGAGCAGCACGAGCCGCAGCCGCTGCCAGGGCGTGAAGCTGAGCGCGACCCCCGCCTCGCGCTGCGCCTTCGGTACGGCGTTCAGGCCGCCGCGCACGATCTCGGCGCCGTACGCACCGTAGGAGAGGCCGAGCGCGAGGATCGCCGCCCACATCGGGACGAGCTGCCAGCCCACCAGCGGCGGCAGGACGAAGAAGAGCCAGAACATCAGGATCAGCGCGGAGGTGCCGCGGAAGACCTCGGTGTAGAACCCGGCCAGGAAGCGGACGACGCGGGAGCGGTGGGTACGGGCGGTGCCGACGGTGAAGGCGACCAGCGCGGCGAGCGCGGCGGAGGCGATCAGGAGCTGGAGGGTGATCCAGATGCCGGGCAGGACCCAGTTCTGCCAGAGTCCTGCGGTCATCGGCACAGCTCCTCGGCGGTCATCGTGGTCATCTCGGCCTCGGTGAAGCCGAAGCGCCGCATGATCCGGAAGAGTTCGCCGCTCTTCTTCATGCGGTGCAGCTCGGTGTTGAAGGCGTCCCGCAGGGCCTTGTCGGTGGGGCGGAAGGCGAAGCCGCCCCCGTCGATCTTCCGCTTCCCGTCGGCGACGGCCGCAAAAGGCTCGGTGGACTCGGCCTTGGCGGACTTGCGGACCACCGCGCGGGCGGTCAGCGCGGTGCCGGCGAAGACGTCGACGCGGCCGGACTCGACCGCGTTCAGCCCGGCGACCTGGTCCTGGAGGACCACGATGTCCTTCTCCGGGTACCCGGCGGCCACCGCGTGCGCGATCTGGGCGTATCCGCTGCCGGTCGCGAAGCGCGCCTTGGCGCGCACCACGTCCTCGTAGGAGCGGAGCTTCTTCGGGTTTCCCTTGCGGACGATGAAGGAGTCGAGCATCTGGTACTCGGGGTCGGCGAAGAGCACCTGCGCGCAGCGGTCCTTGTTGATGTACATCCCGGCCGAGACGACGTCGAACTGCTGGGAGTTGAGCCCGGGGATGAGCGAGGCGAAGTCGGTGGCCACGGGCTGGACGTCCGTGATGCCGAGCCGTCCGAAGATCACCCGGGCGAGCTCGGGGGCCTCACCGGTGAAGGCGCCCTGCTCGTCGACGTAGCCGTACGGCACCTCGCCCGCGATGCCGAGGCGGACGGTGCCCTGGGATCTGAGGCGGCCGAGCGTGTCGCCGGAGGCGACGCGGGCGCAGCCGGCCGCACCGACCGCCGCCGCGGCTGCCGTTCCCCACAGCATCGTCCGCCGCCGTATCTGTTGCGTTGTTCGAGGCATGGGCGCGCGGCTACCCGAAGCCGAACAGGTCATTCCTGCGGACCCGCGGAATAACCGGAGACAGCCTCCTGTTCTTCTTCTCCGTACGTACGTCTTTGGGCAGAAGGGTCGTCAACGGTGAGCGACGCGATTCGGGGCACGGCACACGGGGACTCGCCCGTACCGCTGTCCGTATTGGACCTGGTGACCGTCGGCAGCGGCCGGACCGCGAGCCAGGCGCTGGCCACCAGCGTCGAGATCAGCAAACTCGCCGAGCGGCGCGGTTACCACCGCCACTGGGTGGCCGAGCACCACTCCATGCCCGGCGTCGCCTCCTCCTCGCCGGCCGTGATCCTGGCCCATCTCGCCGCCCACACCCGCCGCATCCGGCTCGGCTCGGGCGGTGTCATGCTCCCCAACCACGCCCCGCTGGTCATCGCCGAGCAGTTCGGCACGCTGGAGGCGTTCGCCCCGGGCCGGGTCGACCTGGGGCTGGGCCGCGCGCCCGGCACGGACGGCGCCACGGCCGCCGCCCTGCGCCGTACGCAGACCCTGAACGAGGGCGCGGACGATTTTCCGCAGCAGTTGGCGGAGCTGACCCGCTTCCTGGACGACGACTTCCCGGACGGCCACCCGTACGCCCGGATCCACGCCGTGCCCGGTCCGGTGCAGGGGTCCTCCGCCCGGCCGCCGATCTGGCTGCTCGGGTCCTCCGGCTTCAGCGCGCGCCTCGCCGGGATGCTCGGCCTGCCGTTCGCCTTCGCGCACCACTTCTCGGCGCAGAACACGATCCCCGCGCTCGACCTCTACCGGGAGTCCTTCCGCCCCTCGCAGGTCCTCGACGCGCCCTACGCGCTCATCGGCGTCGCGGCACTCGCGCACGAGGACCCGAAGGAGGCCCACCGACAGGTCCTCACGGGCGCGCTGTCGATGCTGCGCCTGCGCACCGGCAGGCCGGGCCTGATCCCGACCCCGGAGGAGGCGGAGGCCTACCCGTTCAGCCCGACGGAGCGGGACTTCGTGAACAACTGGCTGGCGACCATCCACTACGGCACGGCGGACGAGGTGCGGACGGGCCTGGACGATCTGCGCAAGCGGACCGGCGCCGACGAACTGATGATCACGGCCAACGCGCATGGCGGCGATGTCCGGCTGCGGAGCTACGAGTTGATAGCCGACGCGTACGGGATGCCGGACGGGGTCGGCCCGGCGGAGTAAAACCTGGGTTTCCGCGGCCGGTTGGTTCACCCCGGAACCACCGACTTCGCCATCCCTAAGTGAACCTTAAACCGCTCGTCACCAATGGTGGCGGGCGGTTCCGCTTTGTGCTGCACCGCTCTGACAAGGGCTTTCATCCGTCAATTGGTCTAGTCCTCAATCTGGTTCAGACCATTGACTCGCTGTTCACGTGGCGGCTATCACTTCTCCAACTGCTGTACCGCGCACCCCTCGTACCCCCTCGGAGGCCGCACGTGCACCCCCGTAAGCCATTGATCGCCGCGCTCGTCAGCTCGGCCCTCGCCGCAGGCGCGCTCGCCGCGACCGTCGGGCTCGGCTCCGCCCAGGCGGCCGGCACCGCCACCACCGCCTCGGCCGGTGGCGTGAAGATCGCGTACTACGACCAGTGGAGCGTGTACGGGAACGCCTTCTACCCCAAGCACCTCGACACGCGGGGCATCGCGGGCAAACTGGACGTCATCAACTACTCGTTCGGGAACATCCACCCGACCGAACTCACCTGCTTCGAGGCCAACAAGGCGGCCGGTGACGACGCGAACCCGAACGCCGGTGACGGGGCGGGCGACTCGTACGCCGACTACCAGCGCTCCTTCTCGGCCGCGGACAGTGTCGACGGTGTCGCCGACAAGTGGGACCAGCCGATCGTGGGTGTCTTCAACCAGTTCAAGGAGCTGAAGGCGAAGTACCCGCACCTGAAGATCAACATCTCGCTCGGCGGCTGGACGTACTCCAAGTACTTCCACGACGCGGCCAAGACGGACGCGAGCCGCAAGAAGTTCGTGGCCTCCTGTATCAAGCAGTACATCCAGGGCGACCTGCCGGTCGAGGGCGGCTACGGCGGTCCGGGCACCGCCGCCGGCATCTTCGACGGCATCGACATCGACTGGGAGTACCCGGGCTCGCCCGACGGCCACCTCGGCAACCACTACGGCCCCGAGGACAAGGCCAACTTCACCCTCCTGCTCGCCGAGTTCCGCAAGCAGCTCGACGCCCACGGCGCGGCGAACGGTGGCAAGAAGTACCTGCTGACCGCGGCCCTCCCGGCCGGCCAGGACAAGATCAAGAACATCGAGACGGACAAGATCGGCGCGTACCTCGACTACGCGAACATCATGACGTACGACATGCACGGCGCCTGGGACGGCGACGGGCCGACGTACCACCAGTCCCCGCTGTACTCCGGCTCGAACGACCCGACCGACCCCATCGCGCCGGGCACCGAGAAGTACTCGATCGACAACGCGATCGACTCCTGGATCGACGGCAAGCCGGCCTACGGCATCGCGGGCGGCTTCCCGGCGAACAAGCTGACGCTGGGCTACGAGTTCTACTACCGCGGCTGGAAGGGCGTCCCGGCCGGCTCGGCCAACGGCCTCGCGCAGCCGGCCACCGGCGCCTCGGCGGCCCGCCCGGTCAGCCAGCAGGCGGGCATCGCGCACTACAAGGAGCTCGGCGGCATCGTCGACAACGCGGCCACGACGTTCTGGGACGACCAGGCGAAGTCGGCCTACTTCTACAAGGACGGCGAGTTCTTCACCGGCCTCGACCAGCGGACCATCCAGGCCCGGGTGGCGTACGGCAAGCAGCGCGGTCTGGCCGGCGCGATGATGTACTCGCTCCTCGGCCTGGACACCAACACCACGCTGCTGAACCAGATCAACGACGCGCTGGGCGGCACCACCGTCCCGCCGACCACGCCTCCCACCACCACGCCTCCGACCACCACCCCGCCCACCACGCCCCCGACCACCCAGCCCCCCACGGGCTGCGGCACCGTCCCGGCGTACGTGGCCGGCACCGTCTACACCGGCGGAACGGTCGTCTCTCACAAGGGCCACAAGTGGCTCGCCCAGTGGTGGACCCAGAACGAGGAGCCGGGCACGACCGGCGAGTGGGGCGTGTGGAAGGACCAGGGCGCCTGCTGATCCCCCGCTGAAATGACCACTGCCCCCGCCCGGATGTCCCTCCGGCCGGGGGCAGTTCCATCTCCGTCTCAGACGGGCATCGGCGTCGAACCGATCAGCTCGGCGATACGGTCCGGGGCCACCGCGCGCGAGTAGAGCCAGCCCTGCCCCGTGTCGCAGCCGATGCGCCGCAGCCGGGTCGCCTGCCCCGAGGTCTCCACGCACTCGGCGGTGACCGTCAGACCCAGCCGGTGGGCGAGCTGGACGAGGGCCTCCACGATCAGCTCGTCCGCCGGGTTGGCGTGCGCCTCGTCCTGGAAGCCGCGGACGAACGATCCGTCCAGCTTGAGCACGGAGACGGGCAGCCGGCTCAGATACGCCAGGTTCGAGTAGCCGGTGCCGAAGTCGTCGATCGCGATCCGCACCCCCATGTCGCTCAGCGCCTGGAGCGCCTGCAGCGGCCGGCCCGCCGAGCCCATCACCGCGGACTCGGTCAGCTCAAGCTGGAGCAGATGCGGCGCGAGCCCGGTCTCCGCCAGGATGCCCGCCACGTCCGCCACCAGGTCCGAGTCCCAGACCTGCCGTACGGCCACGTTGACGCTCACGAACAGCGGCCGCTCGCGCGGATGGTCCTTCTGCCACTGCCGGGCCTGGCGGCACGCCGTCCGCAGCACCCACCGCCCCAGGTCGACGATCGAGCCGTCTTCTTCCGCAATTCCGATGAACCGATTCGGCGGGAGCGAGCCGAACTGCGGGTGGTTCCAGCGCACCAGCGCCTCCACCCCGTGCACCGACCCGTCCGCCAGACCCACCAGCGGCTGGTACTCCAGCGCGAACTCCCCGCGCTCCACGGCCGGGCGGAGCGTGGAGGACAGTGCCTGCCGGGTCATCCGGTGCGCGTTGCGCTCCGGGTCGAAGAGGGTCCAGCGGGCCTTGCCGTCGGCCTTCGCCCAGTACAGCGTGGTGTCCGCAGCCTGCATCAGCCCCGTCGCGGTCGTACCGTGGGCGCCCCGCTCCACCACCCCGATCGAGGCCGAGACCGAGAGCCGCTGGCCGGCCAGGTCGAAGGGCTGCTGGAGCGCGCAGAGGACGGACTGGGCCAGATCCGCGAGCTGTTCGGTCCCCGTGGAGTCCTCGACGAGGATCGCGAACTCGTCGCCGCCGAGCCGCGCCACCAGGTGCCCGCCGCTCCTGGTGTACCCGTCGTTGTCCGCACACTCCGTCAGGCGGGCGGCCACGGCGGCGAGTAGTCGGTCCCCGATCCGGTGCCCGAGGGTGTCGTTGACCGCCTTGAAGCCGTCGAGATCGAGATAGCAGAGACCGATCCGCCCTGTTCCGCCATGCCCGTACGACTCGTAGGACTCGTAGGACGATCGGATGTCCGGGCACTCCTCCTCCTGCGAGGCCGCCTCCAGGGCCGCCGAGACCCGCTCGAAGAACAGCGCGCGGTTGGGCAGTCGGGTCACCGGGTCGTGCATCTGGAGGTGGCGGAGCCGTGCCTGCAGTTCGCGCCGGTCGCTGATGTCGGCGATCGAGAGGAGGACGCGCCGGCTGTCGGGCACGGGGGAGACGGTGACCTCGGCCCAGAGCGAGCGCCCGTCGGGGTGCTTGAGCCGGCGTGTGCAGCGGAAGCGGGAACGGCGGCCGCGCAGCACCTCGCGGTACGCGTGCCAGGTGCGGCCGTCGGAGGCGAGGTCGACGAGGTCGGCTGCGGCCTGCTCGGTGAGCGCGTCGGTCTCGGTGCCGAGGAGGGTGCCGAGTGCCTCGTTGGCGGAGACGACGAGGCCGTTCTGGTCGACCACCGCCATGGCGAGCTGGGCGGCCCGGAAGGCGGCGCGGTAGTCGCGGAGTTCGGCGTCGACCTGGGGGTCGTGATGACGCTCCGTGATCGGAGGCGCGGGCTCCCGTGCGGGCGAGAGCTGGGTGTGCACCGGTCCTTCGGGGGTTCCGCTCACCGCTCGCTCCCGTAGTGCAGTTGGTCGTACGGACGTGGTCGGGATGGGGGTCGGCCTGGAAAGTGTGCCGATCATAGGGGCAGCCACGGGGGTCATTCCAGCTCCATGGGCGCCCTCCCGCCCGACGGGGCCGTGAGTCCCTCTGCCGCGGACCCCTGGCCGATCGTTTCTGCGCGGGTCTGACATGGGACTGCGGCGGCCTGACCGATTGTGACGTTCCGTGAGCCGTTGAGCGCGCGTGTCGCGTCGACGCCATGTCGCCCGCTCACCCGACTGGGGCAGCGGAAAAGTGCGAAACCTCCCAAACCATCACAAGGTGGATGAGGTGTCCCACATTACGGAGCCGGAGGTCTACGTGAGGGGTCAGCAGACACCCGAGGGAGTGGAACGTCCGCGGCTGCGTTCCTCCGCGGCGGCCTTCACCTCCCTGGTGGCGCTCGCCGCGACCGGGCTCGTGGCGGGCCCCGCCGCGGGCGCCCCCGCGGCCGGTCCCTGCGCCCTGCCGCGCACCGCCGCCCATCACTCCCTGGGTCTGGACACCTGGAACAGCTCCTACCCGCAGCCCGTCCGCTCCCTCGACGCGGTCATGATCTTCCTGTCCTTCCCCGACTCCGCCCCGCTGACCAGCCCCGACGCGCTGGCCGCCGACCACTTCCCGGGCACGAGCGAGTTCTTCCGGCGCGCCTCGTACGGCCGCTTCACGCTCCGCCCGGACACCCAGCGCGAATGGACCCGGATGCCGAAGGCCTCCACCTCGTACGCCATACAGCGCGACTGGGACGCGGGGAAGCGCACGGCGTATCTGCGGGACGCGGTCGCGGCGGCGAACGAGAAGGTCGACTTCTCGCGGTACGACATCGTCTACCTGGTCGCCGACCCGGACGCGCCGGGCGTGGACTCCGACGCCACGAAGGTCGTCAACCTGGAACACCCGCTCACGGTGGACGGCACGGAGATCGATCGGGTCGTGACCGTCTTCGAGCGGCATCCGCCGGACCGCAACGTGCTGGCCCACGAGACCGGCCACGTCTTCGACCTGCCCGACCTCTACCACCGGCCGACGGACGGCAAGGGCGACTGGGACACCCATGTGGGGGACTGGGACGTCATGGGCAGCCAGTTCGGCCTCGCCCCGGACCTCTTCGGCTGGCACAAGTGGAAGCTGGGCTGGCTGGACCGGAGCCAGGTGACCTGTGTGCAGGGACCGGGCACCCGGGTGCTCAGCCTGGAGCCCCTGGCGGCGGCGCCGGAGGCCGGCGGCACGGTCGGCAAACGGCTCGCGGTCGTACGGACGGGAGTGGGCACCGCGCTCGCGATCGAGGCGCGCGGCTCGACCGGCAACGACCGGGACACGTGTACGGAGGGTGTGCTGATCTACCGCGTACGGAACGAGGCGGCGTCCGGGGACGGCCCGGTCGAGGTCGTGGACACCCATCCGCGGACCGAGGCCTGCTGGGACCGCTCGGTGTACCCGCCGCTCGCGGACGCACCGCTGGGGGTCGGCGAGACGTTCACGGTGCCGGGGGAGGGCACGCGGGTGGAGGTGGCGGACCGGACGCGGGCGGGCGTGTGGACGGTGAAGGTGACGCTGCCGGACAGCCCCTGAGGTGCCCGTACGCGCACACCGCCGTGCCGTACCGCGCACACGAAGAAGCCCCCCGCTTGCGCGAGGGGCTTCTTCCGTCTGTGCGCCGCCAGGGACTCGAACCCCGGACCCGCTGATTAAGAGTCAGCTGCTCTAACCAACTGAGCTAGCGGCGCCTGCTGACGTCGTAGACCTTAGCATCCTGATCGGCGGGAGGAAAAATCGATATCCGCACGTCGGCGGCGGATGCGGCCCGGACCGCCCGGACGCAGGCCCAGAGCATGACCTCGGGCCCCGGCAGCCAGGGGTGGCGGGTGTCGGGTGCGACGACCCAGCGGGGGCCGGTGGGCTCGAGCGGGGTCAGCGGAGGGATGGTCACGGCGTCGCCGGTGCCGTGACAGAGCGGCGGCGGGACGGTGTCACCCCACTCCTCCCACTCGAGCAGGGACGGTAACCGCTGAGCCGTTCCGGGCGCGGCGAACAGCAGCATCCGGCCCCGGTACACGGCGACGGGGCCCGTGCCCGGCCCCTCCTCCCAGAGTCGGTCGAGCATCCGGCGCCCGAAGATCGTGTCCACGTTCACGACGTCGAACACGGTCCCGCAGGGGAGGACGGCGGGCGCGGCGGGCCGGGCCTCCCAGAGCGCCAGCGTGGAGCGCGGATATGCGGCGGCGGAGGCGAGCCAGTCGGCCCCGGCGGAGGTGACGTGCGCCGTGTGATGGCGCCCCTCGTCCCGGTCCCGCAGGGAGCGGAAGATGTCCGGCCGGTCCGTCCGCCACTCGTCGGTGTCGCTCTGGGCCGGGCTCAGGGGGGTCTCGTCTCGCAGCCATGCGCTCATGGAGCCAGATCTACCGGGAGTGACGGCTCCGTTTCCGAGGGTTGCCGGAAACCGGGACAGGGCGGGTGCCGGAGGAGTATCTTTCGCCCCGGCATATGCCAGGGGGTGATGGCGCCCGCGCGGCGTGTGGCCGGGGGTCGGTGGCGGCGTCCCTCGTGCCGAGTGGCCGGGGGTGGTGGCAGTGCCCCTCGCGTCGGCCGGGGTGGTGGCAGTGCCCCTTGTGCCGTGTGGCCCGGGGTGGTCGCCCGGGCCATGGCTCAGTCCTCCTGGGACGTACCGCCCGTACGGATCAGGTCTCGGCCGAACTCGATCATCCGGCGCGCGTAGTCCTCGGTCCACTCCGCCCGCTCGGCGACGTCCGCGGGCGTCAGCCGGTCGAACCGGCGGGGGTCGGCGAGCTGCGCCGCCGCGATCGCCTGGAACTCGATCGCCCGGTCCGTCGCCGCCCGGAAGGCGAGCGTCAGCTCGGTCGCGCGGGACAGCAGCTCCCGCGGGTCCTCGATCGACTCCAGGTCGAAGAAGTGCTCCGGGTCGGCGGTCGCCTCGGCAGGCTCGAAGATCAGCGGTGCGGGCCGGAGGCGCCGCTGCTCGTTCCGCTCCGCGGATTCCGCCATCGTCCTTCTCCTCCTCGCACACACGCGGCCCGGACACCCGGGCCGTCTTCCATTGTCCCGCTTCGCGCAAGGGGGCGGGGACGCTCAGTCGCCGAGGCCGCGCAGGTAGACCGTGAGCCCGCCGAAGAACTCCCGTTCGGCGTCGATGCCGGGGGCGTGGTGGGCCGCGTCCGTCATGTACGGGTAGCGGTCGACGGGTAGTTCCGCGATGGCGGTCGTGCCCGCGCCGGCGAGGGACCCGAGGTGTTCGAGCTGGATCGCCCCGACGACGTACGAGATCAGGCCGCGCAGGGCGACGACCCGCTGTTCGCCCTCGATGCCCGCCTCGGCCAGGATCCCGAGCAGCGACTCCGACCAGCGCAGCAGTCCGGGCAGCCGGTGCCGGTGGGTGACGGTCAGCGGGACGGCGGCGGGGTGCGCGCCCACGCTGTCGCGCAGCCGGCGGACCATGACCTCGATCCGCTCCGGCCAGGGCGTGCCGGCGGCGGGCGGGGTCGGGTCGACGGTGCTCAGGACGCGCTCGGCGACGAGCCCTTCCAGTTCGTCGCGGTCGGCCACGTACCGGTAGAGCCCCATGGTGCTCATGCCGAGTTCCTTGGCGACGGTGCGCATCGACAGGCCGGTGAGTCCGTCGCGGTCGATGACGGCGAGGGCGGCGGCGGCCAGTTGGTCCTGGGTGAGGGAGCGGGGGCGTGGCATGGGTTGACAGCGTACGCCATACGCCTACGCTGTTAGGAGTACACCGTACGCCTACGTGGAGGTGTTCCATGGCCCTGCCCGGAAAGCAGCTGCAGCCCGGCTCTTCGGCCCCCGTCCGCACACTCGACCCGCTCCTCGGGCCGCCGGTCGCGGTCCCGGACCCCGAACGACTCGTCCACCTGCAGTTCCGGCGCTTCGCCGGCTGCCCCGTCTGTCATCTGCACCTGCGGTCCGTGGCGCGACGGCACGAGGAGATCGAGGCGGCCGGCATCCGGGAGGTCGTCGTCTTCCACTCGCCGCCCGAGGAACTCGCCCCGCACCTGGACGGCCTGCCGTTCCCGGTCGTCGCCGATCCCGGCAAGCGGCTCTACACCGCGTTCGGCGTCGAGTCCTCACCCAGGGCGCTGCTCAGCCCGAGGGCGTGGGGGCCGATCGTCCGGGCCGTGGTCGTCGGCACCTGGGAGATGCTGCACGGTCGTGAACGCCCGCCGGTGCTCCGCCCGCAGGGCGGACGGCTGGGACTGCCCGGAGACTTCCTGATCGGGACCGACGGCCGGATCGTCGCCGCGAAGTACGGCGAACACCTCGACGACCAGTGGTCGGTCGACGAACTCCTCGCCCACGCCTCCGCGGCCCGCCCCGCCCCGCGCCACCCCGTCAGGCCGGTGACCAGCTGACCCGGTGCTCCGCCAGGTGGGAGAGCACCGCGTGGTTCGCCTCCCAACCATCAGGGAACTTCACCGTCACTCCCAGCTGGATCGGTTCCGTCGACGGGTGGTCGTCCAGGAGGTCCGCCACGCCCGCGCGGCAGACCACGATGCAGGCGTGGCGGTGGCGGGAGGCCAGGACGCACAGGCGGCCCGTCTCCAGGTGGAAGGCCGTGGCGTCCGGGCGGCCCGAGAGTGGGTGGAGGACCACCGTCACGTCGTACTCGCGGCCCTGCAGACGGTTCGCGGTGTCCACCGTCACGCCCGAGACCCCCAGCTCCGCGAGCGCCGCGCGGACCGCCGCCGCCTGGTCGCGGTGGGCCGTGCCGACCGCGATCCGGTCGGGGGTCAGCGGGACCGGATCGGGCGAACGCTCCGAGACGGCCGCCCCACCCCGGTCCAGGAGACGGCGCACCACCAGCGCCACCGCACCGACGGCCTCAGGGTCGGTGCGGGGCGTGTGGCGGGCCGGCAGTTCGAGCAGCCCCCACCCCGACTCGGCGGCCTCGTCCAGGACCCGGTCCGGGCCCGAGCCGTCCGACGGCACCCCGAAGGCCAGCCGCCGGTCGCCGTGGTCCGTGCCGCTGCGGAAGCGGGTGTACGGATAGAACGCGTCGGACACCAGCGGCGCGGCCGAGGCCGGCAGCCGCCAGGACACCGGCAGCCGGTGCTGCGGCAGGTCCGGATTGTGGGCGAGCAGCGTCGAGACCGCACTCGCCGACGGGTCGTACGAAAGGCCCGCCCACTGCTCCGCGCCGACCACCGAGAACGGGTCCAACTGCCCCGGGTCGCCCACGAACAGCGCCCGCTCGAAGAGCCCGGCCACCGCGAGCAGTGAGTCCGAGCGCATCTGGTACGCCTCGTCCACGATCGCGTGCGCCCACGGCTCGACGTTCTTCACATGCGCCCACTTCGCGGCCGTCGAGATGACCACGTCCAGGCCCGCCAGGTCCCCCGCCTTCGACGACTTCCGTACGTTCTCCAGATCGTCGAGCGCCTTGTCGTACGGATCACTGTCGTTGGAGTGCAGCCGGCCCACCGGAAGGTCCGGCTCCTTCTCCGCGAGCCGCAGTACCAGGTCGTCCACCTGCGCGTTCGTCTGCGCGACGACCATCAAAGGCCGCCCCGCGGCGGCCAGTTCCAGCGCGGCCCGCACGACGAGCGTCGACTTGCCGGCGCCCGGCGGGGAGTCGACGACGACGCCCCGGGCGTTCCCGTGCAGGGTGTCCTCGAGGATCTCGCGCGTCGCCCGCGCGGCCTCGGCGCCGGGATCGAAGACATCGGCGGTCACAGCAGGTCCTCCGTGGTCACGGCGTCGGGCAGCTCGGCGACGTCGGAGCGCGGGGGCCCGCCGTGCGTCCAGGGCGTCTCCTCCGGGTCCGGCAGTTTCGCGCCCACCCGCTGGTCGTGCTCGAACAGCGTCCAGGCGATCCGCTCACCCTTCTCCGGCACCGAGCCCTCCGCGGGCTCCTTGGACCGGCCCATCCGGTCGGTGACCCGCAGCACGAGCGAGCCGTCCTCCTCGTACCGTACGAACTCCGCCGTCTGCGGCTTGCCTTCGAGTGAGCGGTACACCTTCACCCGCTCGCCCAGGTGCGGCCGGTCGTCCGTGCGGACCGTGAGCAGCGGGCGCGGCGAGGGCCGCTTCGACTCCGACCAGGCCATCGTCACCTCCACCACCTCCGCGACGAACGCCTCGCCCGCGAGCCGCCGACCCGCGAGCACCAGCGGATCGTCCAGCGCCTCCTGCGCCTCCAGCTGGCCCTGCGCGGACTCCCGTGCCGCCAGCTTCTGGGCCGCCGTCACCGCGTCGTCGCGGCGCGGCTGCGGCGGTTCGCCGGCCACGACCCGGTCGCGGTGGCCGGTGAACGACCAGCGGTCGCGGGTCCAGCGGTCCGCTACCCGCGCGCCCTCCGGCAGCTCCCGCAGCAGGTCGAGCGAGCGCCACACCGCGTACCAGGTGGGCTTCAGCTGCGAGACGATCAGCCGGCGGATCTCCCGCTCGGCGCGGTGCAGTTCGCCGAGCCGCTCGTCGGCGCTCTCGCCGTCCTCGGCCGCGGCCAGCGCCTGCCGTGCCCGGTCGAAGCGCTCGATCGCGGGCGCGAGCAGCCGGTTGTCGAAGGCCGGGTCGGTCGCGGGACCGGCGGGCGGGCACAGCAACTGCCCGTCGCGGTCCCGGCCGAGCTCGGCACGCAGCGCCGCCTCGGCCCCGGACTCTCCCTCCGGGGGGTCGATCCAGGACAGGAGCGCGCCCAGATGCTGGTCCTCCAGGGAGGACTGGCCCGTCGCCCAGTGCCGGTTCAGCAGATCGGTCGCCCCGAGCAGCAGCGAGGATCCCGGCACCCGGGCCCGCTCACCGAAGTGGGTCAGCCAGCGGCCGAGCAGCGGCACCCGGGGCGGCGCCGGGAACGGCGTCTCCGGATCCTGCTCGGCCGTCCGCCGGAACCGCATCGAGCGCCCGAGGAGCCGTACGTACTCGATGCCCGCCCGGCTCGGAACGATCAACTGCGGGGCGTCCGCGCACAGTTCGACCTCGACCTTGACCTTCTTGCCCGTCTCCGGGTCGGTCTCGTTCTTCTCGGCGGCCTCGACCACGTCGGTGAACGAGTCGATGTACGGCAGGACCTCCTCGGCCAGGTCGGCGAGGAACGCGAACCGCAGATCCCGGTCGCGCGGCTGCGCGACGACCAGGAGCCGGGGCTCCTCGGGATCGGTCCCGACCAATGCGCCGAGCGGTGCGCCCGCCTCGCCGGCCGTGGTCAGCGGAACGAGCACGAGCGGCCGGTCCGACAGATGCCGGTGCCGCACCGTGGCCAGCGGCTGCGCCCGCCCGGCCTCGACGGCCTCCAGCCGGGCGAGGGTGGAGATCAGCGACATGCCAGCGCCTCCGTCCGCAGCGCCTGCGCGCGGCGCAGCGCGTCGACCGTCGGGTCCTCCGCGTCGCCGTCCTCGCCGCGCGCCGCCGCCAGGACGTCCCCGATCGTGGTCAGTCCGCCCAGCTCGCCCCGTACCGACCGGCCGAGCGCCTCCACCGCACCCGCGAGCCGGGCCCGCTCCCGGCAGTGGAAGGCCAGCTCGCACGCGGACAGGCACTCCGGCGCGTACGCGTGCGGAACCGACTCCACCGCCGACGCCAGCTCCTCCGCGGAGCACGTCTCCACATCGAACGTGACGCCCTCAGGCAGGACGGCCGCGATGTCCTCGACGCGGGTCAGCCGGGTCAGCTGCCGGCGGGTCACCGACAGCTGCTTGCGTACGTCGACGACCGAGGCCGTCGGCAGGTTGGAGAAGTCCTTCGGGCAGACGAGGAGCACCGAGTGCGCCACCTCCGCGCCCTCCGTGAGGGCCGCGACCCGCTCAAGGGCCAGGACGTACACCGCCGCCTGGCGGGCGGCCGCGCCCACCTTGGAGGCGTCCGCAGCACCGTCGATCATCGGGAAGGACTTGATCTCCACGACCGTCCACCGGCCGTCGGGGTGCACCACCACCGCGTCGGGCTCCAGATAGGCGGGGGAGCCCGCCACCTCCAGGGCCAGCATCGGATGGTCGAGCAGCGCCCACTGGCCGGCCGCGGTCGCCTCGCGCAGCGCGAGGGCCGTGCGGGCCGCGCGGCCCTCGGGGCCGGCCGCGGCCAGATCCGGGAGCCGTACCGTCCCGGGCTCCTCGATGCCGAGCAGACGCAGGAGCTCCCGCCCGCCGTCCGCCTTGACCTTCGCCTCGAAGGCGTTGCCCCGCATGAACGCGAACTGGGACTGCCCGAACGCCGCCGGCGAGCCCAGCTTCGAGGCGAGCGCGGCCTTGTCCACCCCGGCGCCGTCGAGCAGCGCACGCCGCCGGCAGCCGGGGTTGGCGGCCAGCGCCGCCAGTGCCCGCGCGTCCAGCGGATGCGGCACCGCGGCCGGTCCGCGCAGCTCAGCGAGCCGGTGCCGGAGTGTCGTCTGCGGAGGGAGAGGAGCTCCGCTGCCCAGGGATTCGCTCACCCGCGGAAGTCTCCCATCCGCCACTGACAAGCGCGTGCCTCTCGGGGCGCACGGTCGTCCGGACCCGGTGCGCGAGGCGCAACGCGGGCGCGGTGAGCAGCAGTCCGAGCCCCATCACGGCGGCCCCCGCGACCGCGTCGAGGAAGTAGTGGTTCGCCGTGCCCATGACGATCAGCGTGGTGAGCAGCGGGTAGGCGACGCCGAGGGCCTTCAGCAGCGGCGTGCGCCCGTACCGCCACAGCATCACCCCGCACCACAGGGCCCAGCCCACGTGCAGGCTCGGCATGGCCGCGTACTGGTTCGTCATCGCCCCCATGCCGCGCGGCGCGCTGGCCTCGGCGCCCCACCAGCCGTACGAGCTGAACTGCGCCATCGTGTCGACGAAGCCGTGGCGGGCGTCGAGGAGCCGGGGCGGGCAGGTGGGCAGCAGGGTGAAGCCGATCAGGCCGAGGAGCGTGGAGAGCATCAGCCAGGTGCGGGCGGCCCGGTAGCGGCCGGGCCGGCGGCGGTAGAGCCAGATCAGGACGGCCGGTGTGACGAGGTAGTGCAGGGAGGCGTACGCGAAGTCGGCGGGGACCCCCAGGGCGGGCGTCTCCGTGAAGAGCCGGTTGAGCGGGTGCTCGGCGTTCAGGTGGAGGGACTTCTCCAGGTCGAGGATCGCCAGGCCGTGATCGACGGCGCTCCGCACATCGCCGCGGGCGAGCAGCCGGCCGCAGGAGTACGCGGCGTACACGACGCCGATGAGTATCAGTTCCGTCCACCAGCGTGGCTTGCCCATGCCCGGTTCCCCCTCGTTTTCGACCGAGGAGAGGGACGCCGGGAAGGGGGTCGGGGTTGCCCGGGCGTTGCCGTGAATTCACGTGCGCGATGATGGAGGTGCACTCCGATTCGTCGTCCTGTTGAAGAACCAGGGAGCCTTCATGGCACCGCGCATCCTGCTCGCCCGGCACGGTCAGACCGAATGGTCACTGCTCGGCCGTCACACCGGCAGGACGGACATCCCCCTGCTCGACGAGGGCCGGCGCGGCGCCAAGCTGCTCGGCGAGCGGCTTCACCGGGCGCCGTGGAACGGGCTGCCGGACCTCGAGATCCGCACCAGTCCGCTGGCACGCGCGCGTGAGACCTGCGACATCGCCGGCTTCGGCGAGCGGGCCCAGGAGTGGGACGCGCTGATGGAGTGGGACTACGGGGCGTACGAGGGGCTGACCCCGCCCCAGATCCAGGAGCTCAGCCCCGGCTGGCTGCTGTGGCGCGACGCCGTGCCGGAGGGGGAGAGCCTGGCGCAGGTCTCGGCGCGGGCGGACGAGGTCGTGGAGTGGGCGCGGTCGGCGGACCGGGACGTGCTGGTCTTCGCGCACGGGCACATCCTGCGGACGATCGCGGCGCGCTGGCTGGGCGAGGACGTCTCCTTCGGCGCCCGCATCGGCCTCGACCCGACGAGCCTGTCGGTGCTGGGCTGGATGTACGGCCAGCCGGCCCTCGCGCGCTGGAACGACACGGGGCACCTGGAGTAGCCGTCGCCCCATCCCACGGGGGGTCAATGGGCCGCCAGGACCCGGCTGGTCTCCGTGAGGATGGTGCGGATCCGGGAGGACTGCACGCCGTCCAGCGAGTCCACCACCCGGCGGGCCTCCGCCGCCGCCTCGTCGGGACGGCCCGCGTGGGCCAGGTTGCTCGCCAGTTGGGCGCGGTAGAGGGCGAGATTGCGGGCGAAGTGCGGGTTCTGGAGCACCGTCGCGCGGTGGGCGTGGCGGGCCGCGCGGCTCCACTCGCCCAGCGCCGACCAGCACTGGGCCTCCAGGGCCTCCAGCTCCGGCTCCCCGAAGAAGGACATCCACTCCGGGTCCCCGTCGGCCTGACCCCGGGCGAAGTGGGTGTGCGCGCGGCCGAGGGCCTGCTCGCAGGCGGTCCGGTCGCCGAGCCCGGCCCAGGCCCCCGCCTCCCGGAGAAAGAGCAGGGAGAGCAGCCGGTCGGAGGAGAGCGGCTGCGCCGCCCGCAGACCGGCCTGGGCCGCCCGGACCGCCTCCCGGTACCGTCCCGCGTCCCTGGCCAGGAACGACGTGTTGCAGAAGGCGTGCGCCTCCAGGGCCGGATCACCGGCCACGCGCGCGGTGGCCAGGGCCTCCGCGTAGTGCGAGCGGGCGTCGTCGAAGCGGCCGGAGTCATGGGCCAGCCAGCCGACGGAGATCGCGAGTTCGCCGGCGCCCGCGTGCAGCCGGTCCTCGGTGGAGCGCCGTGCCGCCGTGCCCGCGTCGAGCAGGGCGTACGCCGCCCGCAGCGGCTGAGCGGCCGACTTGTACAGCCCGTCGGCGCCGTGCCGGTCGTCGAGCAGCCGGATCTGTCGTACGGCTTCCTCGACGGCCCGGACCTCGGCCTCGCCGATCCGGTGGGCTCCCCGAGGGGACGGGATCGCCGCGGCGGTGCCGCCGAATCCCAGCGAGGCGGCCGCCACGGTGGCGGTGCCGCTCGTCATGAATGCGCGACGCAGCACGTCGCTCTCCTCATCGTTCCGGGTCGTGACGGCGGGTGGGGGCGGTGCCCCGGACGAGGCGGTGGGCCGTCGGCCGCGTACCGCCTCCCGCGCCGAGAAGCCCAGGTCCGCCAGGCCGAGACCGGGGAACATGTGCAGGAACACCCGCTCGTAGGCGTAGTTGGGACAGCGGATCTCGCCCGCCTCCACGCGTCCGATGTAGCGGGCGTCGCAGGCGACCTGCTCGCCGATCTCCCGCGCCGCCCGGCGGACCGCCGCGGCGAACTCCGCCGGCGAGTGCTGTCCGCGGAGCCGGCGGAAGGCGAGATTGGGAACTGCCCGTGACATCGCCATGGCCGAGCCCTCTCCTGGTGCTGCCGGTGTTCCGGCGGAGCAAGAACGTACCTGCTGTGTCCGGTCGCGTACGCAGAGTTTTGCTACAAATCGGATATCTCGCGCGCGATCTGCCATGAACTGCCATCCTTTGCGGCGGCGTGCCGCCGTAGCCGTTGACGCGCACGGGCGTTGAACCATGCGGAGAGACGGAACGTGTCTTCTCAGGAGCGAGGAGGGTCCCTTGTTGGAGATCGGATCGCAGTCGACCGCACGCCACGTACCCACCCCGGACGCCAGCGCCCCGCACGACACCCCCTGCGACCTGGTGACCGTGCCGGTCCGGCAGGGCCTGGAGGCCGTCGACATCCTGCGCCGCGGCGGGGCCCCCGTCGTCGGCCCCGTGCTGCACGACGGGGCCTGCGACACCCTCGGCTTCCTGGTCCCGCCCGGCACGGCGGAGGGCTGGGACATGCCGGGCAGCGCCTGTACGCAGACCTCGGGGCGGGGCCTGCGCATCCCCGAACTGCCGGAACTCCCCGAACCGGCCGGTGACACTCCCCGCCCCGCCGGCTGGCTCCTGCCGCCCGGGGACACCGGCCAGGTCACCGACCCCGCGGTGCTGCGCGAGGCGCTCGGCCAGGCGGCCCGTCTGATCGAGGCGGCCGACGGCTGTCGCTGAGCGGGCGAGGCACTGCCGCGAGCGCCGATAATGGGGCTCGTGGCCAGGAACAGAACGCGTGAGAGGGCGGCAGCCGCCGTCGCCGTCGTCGAGACCGTCGACGGCGGACTCGCGGAGCTCATACCCGACCGGGAGCGGCCCCGCGGCTGGACGCTGCTGATCGACGGCGCCCCGCAGTCGCACGTGGACCTCGACGACCCGGCCCATCTCTCCTTCGAGTACCAGCGACGCCTCGGCCACATCGCCGACCTCGCCGCCCCGCCGAACCGGCCCCTCCAGGTCGTGCATCTCGGCGGCGGTGCCTTCACCCTCGCGCGCTACATCGCCGCCACCCGGCCACGCTCCACGCAGCAGATCGTGGAACTCGACGGCCAGCTGGTCCAGCTCGTCCGCCGCGAACTGCCCCTCGACACGGCCGCCCGCATACGGGTCCGGTCCACCGACGCCCGCGCCGGGCTCGCCAAGGTCCAGGACGGCTGGGCGGACCTGATCATCGCCGATGTGTTCAGCGGGGCGCGCACCCCCGCGCATCTGACCAGCACCGAGTTCCTCACCGAGGTCCGCCGCGTGCTGAGGCCCGGCGGGTTCTACGCCGCCAACCTGGCCGACGGCCCGCCGCTGACCCATCTGCGCGGCCAGATCGCCACCGCCGCCAACGTCTTCCCCGAGCTGGCGCTGACGGCCGACCCGACCGTGCTGCGCGGCCGCCGCTTCGGCAACGCCGTGCTGCTCGCCTCCGACCGGGAGCTGCCCGTCGCCGAGCTGACCCGCCGAGTGGCGACGGACCCGCACGCCGGCCGGGTCGAACACGGCCGGGCGCTCGCCGACTTCACCGGAGGAGCGGCCCCCGTCACCGACGCCAGCGCCAAGCCCTCACCCGTACCGCCGGCATCGGTCTTCCGCTAGGGCCGGACAGGCCCTAGGCCCGGTGGACAGGCCCTAGCGGTCCTCGATCTCCACCCGGGGCGCGGTGTCGTGCCAGACGCAGAACACCGACAGCTCGCGGCCGTCCTGGGTGAACGTGACCCGGATCCAGGTGGGCTGCTTCCAGACCTGCATCTGCCAGCCCGAGGACGGCGTCGCCGAGACCAGCTCCGCGGAGGTCTCGCCGAGGTCGAACACGACCCGGCCGCCGTCGACGGTGTAGCTCTTCACATTGCCGCCGCTGTCGGGCTGTTTCGTGGCGGTGGGCTTGTGCGAGGGAGTCGGGGACGGGTCGGGCGGGGAAGTCGCAGGGCTGCCGGTCTTCCCGGGCGTGGCCGACGGAGAGGACGTCGGGGCCTTCGGCTGCTGCGTGGAGGAGGCCAGCGGATCACTGCCCTCGGCGGCCGGTACGACAGTGGTGCCGGCCGGAATGGGCAGCGCGCGCGGCGGGTCGTAGACCGTGCCGGCAAGCACGGTGTGCACACCCCACCACGACAGCGTGACCGCCGCGCCCGTGGCGAGCGACCACGCCATGGCGTGAACAAGTCCTCTACGCATCCGGGCCATACTGCACCACGGCGCCCAACCGCCTCCGACAGGGTGGACCTTCCCTCGCTTTCCCCCGTATGGCGTACGGTGCGGGCCATGGCAAGTGTGCTCGTGGTCGAGGACGACCAGTTCGTGCGCTCCGCCCTCATCCGGCATCTGACCGAGGCCTCCCACACCGTACGGAGCGTCGGCACGGCCCTGGAGGCGCTGCGCGAGGTCGCCCATTTCCGTTTCGACGTGGTCATCCTGGACCTCGGACTGCCCGATCTGGACGGGTCCGAGGCGCTGAAGATGCTGCGCGGCATCACCGACGTACCGGTGATCATCGCGACCGCCCGGGACGACGAGACGGAGATCGTCCGGCTCCTCAACGACGGCGCGGACGACTACCTCACCAAGCCCTTCTCCGTGGAGCACCTGTCGGCGCGGATGGCCGCCGTGCTGCGGCGCTCGCGGGCCGCGGCGGGCGAGGCCCCGCCGTCCCGGGTGATCCAGGTCGGTGGCCTGTCGATCGACCCCCTGCGTCGGCAGGCGGAGCTCGACGGGACCCGTCTCGACCTGACCCGCCGGGAGTTCGACCTGCTGGCCTTCCTCGCCGGGCGGCCGGGGGTGGTCGTGCCGCGCAAGGAGCTGCTCGCCGAGGTGTGGCAGCAGTCCTACGGGGACGATCAGACCATCGACGTCCATCTGTCATGGCTGCGTCGTAAGTTGGGCGAAACGGCCGCCAACCCCCGCTATCTGCACACCCTGCGCGGGGTGGGCGTGAAGCTGGAACCGCCGCGGGAGCAGCAGCCGTGAGATGGGCTCTCGTCAAGGTGTCGCTGGCCGTCACCGCCATGGTCGTCGTCGCCTTCGCCGTACCCCTCGGCCTCGTCGTCAAGGAGATGGCGCGCGACCGGGCCTTCTCCAACGCCGAACGGCGCGCCGCCGGACTCGCGCCCGTGCTCGCGATCACCACCGACCGCGGCGAACTCGACCGGGCGGTGGCCACCACCGAGGACGGGGCCGCCGGGCGGATGGCCGTCCACGTCCCGGCCGCCGCCTCGGCCGACGAACCGGGCGCGAAGGCCCTGGAGATCGGCACCCGCCGGGCCGACGAGGAGGATCTGCGGACCACCCGGGAGCTGGGACGGGCCACCATCGCCGAGGTGGAGGGCGGCTCCGTGCTGCTCCAGCCCACCGCGCTCAGCTCCGGCCAGGTCGCCGTCGTCGAACTCTTCGTCCCCGAGGGCGAGGTCAGCAACGGGGTCGCGACCGCCTGGCTGGTCCTGGCAGGCGTCGGCATCGCCCTGATCATCGGCTCCGTCGCCGTCGCCGACCGGCTCGGCGTCCGGATGGTCCAGCCCGCCCAGCGGCTCGCGGGCGCCGCCCACGATCTGGGCGAGGGCAGGCTCGGCGCGCGCGTCCCCGAGGAGGGGCCGCCGGAGCTCAAGTCGGCGGCGATCGCCTTCAACTCGATGGCCGACCAGGTCGTCCAGCTCCTCGCCAACGAACGCGAGCTGGCCGCGGACCTCTCCCACCGGCTGCGCACCCCGCTGACCGTGCTCCGCCTCAACGCGGCCTCGCTCGGATCCGGTCCTGCGGCCGAGCAGACCCGGGCCGCCGTCGAGCAGCTGGAACGCGAGGTCGACACCATCATCCGCACGGCGCGGGAGGCCAAGCCGCAGACCCAGGCCGTCGGCCCGGGCGCCGGCTGCGACGCCTCCGAGGTCGTCCGGGAGCGGATGGACTTCTGGTCCGCGCTCGCCGAGGACGAGGGCCGCAAGGTACGGGTGGCGGGCATCGAACGCCCGGTGCGCATCCCGGTCGCCCGTCCCGAACTCGTGGCCGCGCTCGACGCGTTGCTCGGCAACGTCTTCCGCCACACGCCCGAGGGGACGGCCTTCTCGGTCGACGTCCACAACGGCGACGACGCCGTCATCGTCCTGGTCTCCGACGCGGGGCCCGGCATCGCCGACCCGGCGGCCGCGCTGGCCCGCGGCAACAGCGGCCACCGCGACGGCTCCACCGGCCTCGGCCTCGACATCGTGCGCCAGATGGCCGAGTCCACCGGCGGCGACGTCGCCATCGGGCACTCGGTGCTCGGCGGCACGGAGGTCCGCATCTGGATCGGCCTGGACGGCCGCCGCTCCGGCGGGGCGGGTGCCCGCCGCGGCCCGCGGGGCCGCCGCAAGCGGAGCGGCCAGGGCTCCCGGCGGGCCGCGGACGTCTGAACCTTTCCTCGTTCCGATGGCTTCCTTAAGCGGAGCCTAAGAATCCTCAACCCGGGCCTCCTTGTGAGCATTTGTCTGTTTCTCGCTCGCTAACGTGCTGCCGCACCCCACCCCACCCCCGGCACACAGAGGCAGGCACGCGATGGGCACGACTTCGCACCGGCGCAGGGCGAGCGGCAGAACCAAGGTCATCGGCGCGGTCGTCGCGGCCGCGGTGATCGGAGGCGCGGCATTCGCGCTCACCGGCACCGCCCAGGCCGCGGCCGTCGGCGCCGCGTACACCAGGACCAGTTCCTGGGACGGCGGCTACACCGGTCAGTACGTCGTCACCAATGAGACCTCCAGCGTCCAGTCGGGGGGCTGGACGCTGGAGTTCGACCTGCCCGCCGGGACGACCATCGGCTCCCTGTGGAACGGCGAACACACCGTGTCGGGCCGGCACGTCACCGTGAAGCCCGCCAGCTGGAACAAGGAGCTCGCCCCCGGCCAGTCCGTCACCGTCGGCTTCGTGACCTCGGCGTCCGGCCAGGCGGGCGACCCGGCCAACTGCCTTATCAACAAGGCCACCTGCTCCGTCGGCGGCGCCACGCCGACGCCCAGCGGCCGGCCCACCGAGCAGCCCACCGCCACCGCGACCCCCACCGCGACGGCCACTCCGAGCCGGACCGCCACGGCGACCCCGACCTCCACGCCGACGACGCCCACCCCGACGGCGACCGCCACCGGCACCCCGGGCGCCACCGCGAAGTACGCGCCCTACATCGACACCTCCCTCTACCCGTCGTACGACATGCTCGCGACCGCCGACGCCACCGGTGTGAAGGAGTTCAACCTCGCCTTCATCACCTCCGGCGGCTCCTGCGCCCCGTTGTGGGGCGGTGTCACCGACCTCGCCAGTGACAAGGTGGCCTCCCAGATAGGCGCCCTGCGGGCCAAGGGCGGCGACGTCCGGGTCTCCTTCGGCGGCGCGGCCGGCCACGAGCTGGCCCTGAACTGCTCGTCCTCCGCCGAACTCGCCGCCGCCTACGGCAAGGTCGTGGACCAGTACAAGCTCACCAAGGTCGACTTCGACATCGAGGGCGCGGCCCTGCCGGACACCGCCGCGAACACCCGCCGCTCGCAGGCCATCGCCCAGCTCCAGAAGTCCCACCCCGGCCTGAACGTCTCCTTCACCCTGCCGGTCATGCCCGAGGGCCTGACCCAGCCGGGCGTGGACCTCCTCGCCGACGCCAAGAGGAACGGTGTCCGCGTCGACGCCGTCAACATCATGGCGATGGACTACGGACCGGCCTACAGCGGTGACATGGGCCAGTACGCGATCCAGGCCGCGACCGCCACCCAGGCCCAGATCAAGGGCGTCCTCGGTCTGACCGACGCGGCGGCCTGGAAGGCCGTCGCCGTCACGCCGATGATCGGTGTCAACGACGTCACGACCGAGATCTTCAAGGTCGACGACGCCACCCAGCTGGTGGAGTTCGCGAAGTCCAAGGGCATCGGCTGGCTGTCGATGTGGTCCTCGACCCGCGACAAGCAGTGCGCGGCCGGCGCGGTGAACTACGCGGACGCCACCTGCTCCTCGATCCTCCAGCAGCCGCTGGCCTTCACCAAGGCGTTCGCCGCCTACAAGTAGCCACCCGGGTCCCCCCACACCGCGCGCTCCGGCCGGAGCACCCCTACCGCCGGCCGGAGCGCGCTCCTTCGCGCCCGATCAGGCCTCCACCTCGCCACTACGGGGTCGTGATCAGCGGCCGCGGGGCGGTTCGCATACCGCTGCCGATGTGGAAACTCGGGTGTGGCGGCTGGTTGTAGGCGGTGTTCTGCCAGGCAAGGCCCGTGCGGTACATGGTGTCGTGCAGCAGGGTCGTGATCCGCGTCCCGGTCTCGTACGGCGTCGAGTGGATCCGTAGCGCGGTGTTGTCGCTCGTCCGCCACACCACCTCCTCGCGCCAGTCGCCGAGGATGTCGCCGGAGAGCGCGGGCGTGGCCTTCGTGCCGTTGTTGGAGGCCACGCCCGCGCCGGTGAGCAGCCGGGTCTCGCCGGCCGTCCCGTACTTGTCGATGCGGGTGCCGTCGAGGAGCTCGCGGGTGGTGTCACCGTCCCACCGGCTCAGAAAGTTCGCGGACGAGGGCTCCCGGCCCTTGGCGGCCCCGGCCTCGTCCCGTATCGAGGTGTCGGACGCCGACCACATCTCGGCACCGTCGTTCCCGGCGTAGACGTCCCCGGCGACCCCGCGCCCGTTGTCGCAGCAGGCCCCGAGCCGCCAGCGGACGGCGCCGTTCTTCGGATCGATGTACAGCTCGGCGGGCTGGGAGGTGGACTCGGACACCTTGAAGTACTCGAGCCCCGCCGTGCCCGGGTCGAGGTCGCCGAGGTGCTGGGCGTCGCCGTGCCCGGTCCTGGTGGTCCACAGGCCGTTGCCGTTGTCGTCGATCGCCATCGCCCCGTAGACGATCTCGTCCCTGCCGTCGGCGTCCACATCGCCGACGGACAGACTGTGCGAGCCCTGCCCGTCGTACCCCTTCCCGGTGTTGGTGGAGCTCGACGAGTCGAAGGTCCAGCGGCGGGTGAACTGCCCGCCGCGCCAGTCCCAGGCGGCGACCACGGACCGCGTGTAGTACCCGCGCGCCATGATCAGTGAGGGCCGGGCGCCCGGGCGGTGGCGGCGGAGGCGGTCCCGGAGCCGGCGGTGAGGCCGGCGACGGCGACGACACCGGCGCACAGGGCGGCGAGCAGGGCGCGCGGCCGGTGCGGGTGGGGGTGCGGGTACTGCACGGTTCCTCCCGGGGGAGACAGCGTTGCGTACCTCACAGTGGTCGCCGTGCCGGGTTTGGTTGCCCGGAAAACGACCGAGGCCCCGGTTCGTATGAACCGGGGCCTCGATCTTCAGGGTGAGTAACGGGACTCGAACCCGCGACATCCTGGACCACAACCAGGTGCTCTACCAGCTGAGCTATACCCACCACGACCGGCGGTTTTCCCGAAGGTTTCCCCGACCGGCCGAGAAGAAGTCTACAGGGTCCGAGCGGGTGCTCGCGCCCGCATTACGCCGGGCGCGAGCCGGAGGTCATTCCCCGGTCAGGACGTGGCGCGCCGCGATCTGCTTCGCCGTGTCCGAGTCCGGTCCGGGCTGCGGGACGAAGATCGCCTCGCGGTAGTAGCGCAGCTCGGCGATGGACTCGCGGATGTCGGCCAGGGCGCGGTGGTTGCCGCTCTTCTCCGGACTGTTGAAGTACGCCCTCGGGTACCAGCGGCGGGCCAGCTCCTTGACCGAGGAGACATCGACGATCCGGTAGTGCAGGTGGTTCTCCAGCGCCGCCATGTCCCGGGCGAGGAAGCCGCGGTCGGTGGAGACCGAGTTTCCGCACAGCGGGGCCTTGCGGGGCTCCTTGACGTGTTCGCGTACATACGCGAGCACCTGGGCCTCGGCGTCGGCGAGGGTCGTGCCGTCGGCCAGCGCGTCCAGGAGGCCCGAGGCCGTGTGCATCTGGCGCACGATCTCCGGCATGGTCTCCAGGGCCGCGTCCGGCGGGCGGATCACGATGTCCACCCCGTCGCCGAGCACGTTCAGTTCCGAGTCGGTGACCAGCGCGGCCACCTCGATGAGTGCGTCGTCCGTCAGCGAGAGCCCGGTCATCTCGCAGTCGATCCACACCATGCGATCGTTCATGCGACCTACCTTAGGTGGTGCCTCCGAGATCGGGCCCTGCTTGCGGCCGTACGGCGACGGGCGCCGCGGGGAGGTGTCCCCGGGCGCCCGTCGTTTCGGGTGCGCGGCTTGTGGCGCGCGGTCCGGCCCGCCCCTAGGGGGCGCTGCGCTGGCCCGGCAGGGCCGGGCGGCCGGAGGCGTACAGGTCGGATTGCGGCTTGCCCGGCTCCATCGGTCCGCCGGGGCGTCGGCCGGCCGGTGCGACCTGCGAAGGCACCGTCGGGTCGAGCACCGCCGTCGCAGTCTCGGCCTGCGGCCGCCGGGCCCGGTAGGCCGCCCGGTAGGCGGCCGGCGAGGAGCCGAGCTGGCGGCGGAAGTGGCCGCGCAGTGCCACCGGGGAGCGGAAGCCGCAGCGGCCCGCGACCTCGTCGACCGAGTAGTCGGAGGTCTCGAGCAGCCGCTGCGCCTGCAGCACCCGCTGGGTGATCAGCCACTGCAGGGGAGCGCTGCCGGTGAGCGAGCGGAACCTGCGGTCGAACGTCCGCCGTGACATGTACGCGCGGGCCGCGAGGGTCTCCACGTCGAACTGCTCGTGGAGGTGCTCCAGGGCCCAGGCGACGACCTCCGCGAGCGGGTCGGCGCCGATCTCCTCCGGTAAAGACCTGTCGAGGTAGCGCTCCTGGCCGCCGCTGCGCCGCGGCGGGACGACCAGGCGACGCGCCAGGGCGCCCGCGGCCTCCGTGCCGTGGTCGGTCCGCACGATGTGCAGACACAGGTCGATTCCGGCCGCGGTGCCGGCCGAGGTCAGCACGTCCCCGTCGTCGACGAAGAGCTCCCGCGGGTCCACGTGGACCGACGGATAGCGCTTGGCGAGCGTCGGCGCGTACATCCAGTGTGTGGTCGCCGGCCGGCCGTCCAGGAGTCCGGCGGCGGCCAGGACGAACGCCCCGGTGCACAGCCCGACGATCCTGGCCCCTTCCTCGTGGGCCCGGCGCAGCGCGTCGAGCGCCTCCGGCGGCGGCGGCGAGGTGATCGACCGCCAGGCCGGTACGACGACGGTGCCCGCCCGGCTGATCGCTTCCAGACCGTACGGCGCGGTGAGTTCGAGTCCCCCCGTGGTCCTCAGGGGGCCGTCCTCGCCGGCGCACACCAGCAGCCGGTAGCGCGGCACGCCGGCGTCCTGCCGGTCGATTCCGAACACGGAGAGCGGGATGGAGCTCTCGAAGATGGGGCCGCCGCTGAACAGCAGCACCGCGACGACTTCGCGACGGCGGCGCCCGGAAAGCTTCCGTGCGGCCTCCGGTGCGGCGGAGTCCTGGCTCATGACGCTAAGCCCCCCTCGGTGTTCGCGTCTCCCTGGTCCTGTCGCTCCTGCACGTTTCCCCTCGGTTTTGCACGAGACCCCAGTCTTCGATACTCATGATCGAATCTACTGTGTTCCGTGGCGCCGGCGTGACAAGTTCTCTATCCGGCACATTGTCGACAAGGCAACTTGGCGCGAAGCATTCGATCACGAAGCGTTCCACTCGCGGGCCGCGCAGGGAAGTGCGCCGTGCGTGCATGGCCCGTCCCCGTAGGGTGCGAGCGCCTGCGGCGGGGCTTTCATGCCTGGTGGCACCGGGGTTGAGGGGCCATTCCGCCAAGGACTCGCCGACATGTGGAAGTTGGCTGAAAACATACGGGTGTGGGTGTACGAACCTGTCAGCTCTACGGGGGGTGCGTCAGCCCCGGCGGGGGTTCCGGCCGCCCGGGGAGCGCCGTGACCGGGGCCGGGCGGCCTCGGCGCGCAGACCGCGTTCCGCGCGGCGCAGCAGCACCCGGCACACCGCCGTCACCGTGGCGAGCCCGAGCGCCGTCCCGGCCGCCCCGCCGAGCGAGGTGCCGTAGACCACGAGCACGACCGGGACGAGGGCGCAGCAGAAGACCGCCCAGCGGACGACGTCGCCCGCCGACTCCGCCGTCGCGCTCCCGGCACTGCCCGCGCCCGCCGTGGTTCCGACGCCTCCCGCGCGCGCCGTGGTTCCGTTCCGCCGTGACGACTCCGGAGGACGGCGTCGACCGGGTGCGGGGGAGGGGGCCGGTCCGGGGTCGGGCGAGGAGGTGACGGTGGAGGTGGCGGCGGCCGGTGGTGCGGGCACGGGCGAGGCTCCCTGCGACGGTGACTGGACCTGTGGCAACGAGGAGCGGAACGTTCCGGTCACTGCGAGGGGCGTCCGTTCGGCCCCCGTACGGACACCTGTAGGGCACAACCGGCATTGCCATATCGGGACGGGCTCGTGCATGCTCCCTGGGACGCCGCGCGATCGCCTTGTGTGGCCATGACGGCTCTGGGCAGGAGAGGAGTGTCGCCGTACCCTTGGGGGTATGGGCTTGGGAAGATGATTCCCGGACACAGCTCCGCCGACCGTTGTTCCGTACGACGTTCTTTCTCGTTCCCTCTCCACCAGGATCTTCTTCGCCGAGACACCGATGGCCGGTCACGAATTCCCCGAACCCGCGGACCGCAAGCGCGTCGCCGACTCCACGGTCGACCCCCTCGCGGTGGAACAGCCACGCCACTCCTGCGATCCCGCCTTCCGGCACGGAGTGGTCGTCGGCTTCGACGGCTCGACCTCCAGTGAGCGGGCCCTCGCGTACGCCATCGGCATGGCCCGCCGCTCCGGCTCCGGCCTGATCATCGTGCATGTCGCCAACCGGCTGCCCACGACCGTCTGGGCGGGCTGCGAGCCGCCGGTCTTCGTCGACGTGCCGGACCACCGCACCGAGGTGCTCGGGCTGGAGCTCGCCTGCGCCGACTACCTCTCCGAGGTCCCCTGGATCCTTGTCGAGCGCGGCGGTGACATCTGCCACGAACTGGAGGAGGTCGGCCGGGAGTACTCGGCCGACGCGATCGTGGTCGGCTCCACGCACGGCATCGTCGGCCGGATCTTCGGCTCGGTGGCCGGACGCCTCGCGAAGCGCGCGCAGCGTCCCGTGATCGTCATTCCGTG
The DNA here is from genome assembly GCF_040645695.1 of Streptomyces sp. NPDC046712. Lineage (NCBI taxonomy): Bacteria > Bacillati > Actinomycetota > Actinomycetes > Kitasatosporales > Streptomycetaceae > Streptomyces > Streptomyces sp. NPDC046712. The sequence goes on from NZ_JBEYYW010000006.1 coordinate 116,711, forward strand.
ATCGCCGCCCCCTGAGCCGGCTTCATCTTCTCGACGCTTCGTCAACTCCCTTGGCACGGCGATAATTTTCGCCTCCGTAAGGTGATTTGTGCGCTTGTGAAGGGTAGTTAAAGGTCACCGGAACAAGCAGCTCACGCAGCACAACTGCCCACTTGAAGGGAGCCCGCCGTGGACAACGAAGTCGCCGCGGGAAACACCACCTCCACTCTCGGCCACCTCGCGCTCGGACTGACCCTGCTGGCCTTCGGCATCGGCAGCACCGGTGTGATCGACAACGTCGCGGCGTCCGACGCCGCAGCCCTCGCCACCTGGGTCGGCGGCGTGGCGCTCTTCCTCGTCGGTCTGCTCGCCCTGCGCGCGGGCAACGCCGGTGAGGGCACGGCCTATTCGGCGCTCGGCGCGTTCTGGTTCACCTGGGGGACCGGAGTGGGTGACGCCGGGTCGGCCGAGGCGGCCGGTCTCTTCCTGCTGCTGTGGGCGCTGCTCGCGCTCACGCTGACCATGGCGGCCGCGGGCAGCGGTCTGTTCGGACAGGGCGTGTACGGGCTGCTGTTCGTCGCGCTGCTGCTGCTCGGCATCGGCGCCCTCGCCGACAACGGCGGGCTGGCCAAGGCGGGCGGCTGGGTCGCCGCGGTCGCCGGACTCGCGGCCTGGTACGGCGCGACGGCGGCGGTCGCCCACTGGCCGACCTCGCTGAAGAGCGCCGCGGGCCGGGGTGTGACGGCCGCCGGCTGACGCGGGCCCGCTCGGGCCCCGGGGCGGGGCCGTGGGGCCCGAGCGCAAGAAAGCGGTCCCTGTGCACAGGTGGCGTGCACAGGGACCGCTGTGTGTCCGGCCGGGCGTCCGGCCCTCCGGGGACAGGTCCGGAAAGCGGGCGGACGGGCTTTCCCGGCCGTGGTCGAGAGCTCCGGGGGGACAGGCCCCGGACTCCCCCCTGCTCTCGGCTTCGCTCGAGCAGGGGGGACCCTCAGCTACTCGACCGTGACGGACTTGGCCAGGTTGCGCGGCTTGTCGATGTCGCGGCCCATGGCGAGCGCCGTGTGGTAGGCGAGGAGCTGGAGCGGGATGCCCATCAGGATCGGGTCCAGCTCGTCCTCGTTCTTCGGCACGACGATGGTGTGGTCGGCCTTCGCCTGCGGCTGGTGCGCGACCGCGAGGATGCGGCCGCTGCGGGCCTTGATCTCCTCCAGGGCGGCGCGGTTCTTCTCCAGCAGGTCGTCGTCGGGGACGATCGCGACCGTCGGCAGGGCCGGCTCGATCAGTGCGAGCGGGCCGTGCTTCAGCTCGGAGGCCGGGTACGCCTCGGCGTGGATGTAGGAGATCTCCTTGAGCTTCAGGGAGGCCTCCAGGGCCACCGGGTAGCCGCGCACACGGCCGATGAACATCATCGACTGGGCGCCCGCGTACTCCGCGGCGATCTTCTTGATCTCGTCCTCGGTCTCGAGGATCTCGCTGATCTGCGCGGGCAGCTTGCGCAGGCCCTCGATGATCCGCTTGCCGTCGGTGACCGACAGGTCGCGGATGCGGCCCAGGTGCAGGGCGATCAGCGCGAAGGCCGTGACCGTGTTGGTGAAGCACTTGGTGGAGACGACGCAGACCTCGGGGCCGGCGTGCACGTACACGCCGCCGTCGGCCTCGCGGGCGATCGCCGAGCCGACGACGTTGACGACGCCGATGACACGGGCGCCCTTGCGCTTGAGCTCCTGGACGGCGGCCAGCACGTCGTAGGTCTCACCGGACTGGGAGACGGCGATGTACAGGGTGTCGGGGTCCACGACCGGGTTGCGGTAGCGGAACTCCGAGGCCGGCTCGGCGTCGGCGGGGATGCGGGCCATGGACTCGATCAGGCCCGCGCCGATGAGGCCGGCGTGGTACGAGGTGCCGCAGCCGAGGATCTTGATCCGGCGGATGCTGCGGGCCTCGCGGGCGTCGAGGTTCAGGCCGCCCAGGTGGACGGTGGAGAAGCGGTCGTCGATCCGGCCGCGCAGCACGCGGTCGACCGCGTCGGGCTGCTCGGAGATCTCCTTGTGCATGTACGTGTCGTGGCCGCCCATGTCGTAGGAGGCGGCCTCCCACTCCACGGTCTCGGGGGTGGCCGTCGTCGACGCGCCCGAGGTCGTGTACGTGCGGAAGTCGTCGGCCTTGAGGGTGGCCATCTCGCCGTCGTCGAGGGTGACGACCTGGCGGGTGTGGGCGATCAGGGCGGCGACGTCGGAGGCGACGAACATCTCCTTCTCGCCGATGCCGAGGACGACCGGGGAGCCGTTGCGGGCCACCACGATGCGGTCGTTGAACTCGGCGTGCATGACGGCGATGCCGTAGGTGCCCTCGACGACCTTGAGCGCCTCGCGGACCTTCTCCTCCAGGGTGGTGGCCTGGGAGCGGGCGATCAGGTGGGTGATGACCTCGGTGTCGGTCTCGGAGGCGAAGACGACGCCGTCCGCCTCCAGCTTGGCGCGCAGCTCCTGGGCGTTGTCCACGATGCCGTTGTGGACGACCGCGACCTTGTTCTCGGGGTCCAGGTGCGGGTGCGAGTTGATGTCGCTCGGGGCGCCGTGGGTGGCCCAGCGGGTGTGGGCGATGCCGGTGGTGCCGGTGAAGCGCTTGGGGACGCGGGCCTCGAGGTCACGGACCCGGCCCTTGGCCTTCACCATCTTCAGGCCGGAGGCCTTCGGGCTGGTGATGACGATGCCGGCGGAGTCGTACCCCCGGTACTCCAGCCGCTGCAGACCTTCCAGCAGCAGCGGGGCGACGTCACGCTTTCCGATGTAACCGACAATTCCACACATAAAGGTGTAACCCCTCCAGGTTGGTGAGCGTGCTCAGCCGTAGACGATGCGGCGCAGCTGACGGAGCGAGAGCTCCGGCGGCGCCACGGCGCGGTGCGGCAGTTCTGCCGCGATGCGTTCGAAGATCTCGGCGTTCACGGAGCCACCGGACTGCAGTTCGCGGTGGCGGCGGCGGACGAAGTCCTCGGTCGACTCGTCGAAGTACGCCAGCACGTCGAGCACCACCCGGGCGGCCTCACCGCGCTGCAGCGCGGTGCTGCGCACCAGGTGGTCGATGAGATCGTCATGCGACGGGCGGCGTTCGAGCACCCGTGAATACTGAGGGGTACCTCGGGGGCTTTGCAAGAATCCTGCCCGAAATCGGGCAGACCCCTCCATGATCACCGCACTGAGGGGCGAAATTGGTCTACACCTTGACCGCGGAAGTGGTCCACGGTACGCATGGTGACTGTTCGGATACGCATATCCACAGCCGCGAAGTCCATCGAAAGGGACCATGTCTGTGAGACAGCGCAGAACGCTTCCGCGTGTGCTCGGCGCACTCCTCCTCCTCGCTGCGGCCGGCGTCACCTGTGTCGGAGCCGCCCCCGTCCCCGCTCCCGCCGCAGAGACCACGCTCCGCCCGCTCGGACAGGTGGTTCCCGCGCCCGCCTCCGTGGTGCCCGGCGGACAGCCGTACACGATCACCGCCGCCACCCGTATCCGGGTCGACGAGGACTCCAGCGAGTCCCGCGCCGTCGCCGACTACCTCGCCGGGCTCCTGCGCCCCTCGACCGGCCACCCGCTGCCCGTCGTGGACGAGTACGAGGCGCTCGGCGGTATCCGGCTCCGCCTCTCCGGGGAAAAGGCGCTCGGCGACGAGGGGTACCGGCTGCAGTCCGGCCGCGGCGGCATCACCCTCACGGCTCACCGGCCCGCCGGACTCTTCCGCGGCGTGCAGACCCTGCGCCAGCAGCTCCCGGCGGCGGTCGAGAAGGACACCGTGCAGCAAGGCCCCTGGCAGGTCGCGGGCGGCACCATCACCGACACCCCGCGCTACGCCTACCGCGGCGCGATGCTCGACGTCTCCCGTCACTTCTTCACCGTCGACCAGGTCAAGCGCTACATCGACCAGCTTGCGCTCTACAAGATCAACAAGCTGCATCTGCATCTCTCCGACGACCAGGGCTGGCGCATCGCGATCGACTCCTGGCCCCGGCTCGCCACCTACGGCGGCTCCACCCAGGTCGGCGGGGGCCCCGGCGGTCACTACACCAAGGACGACTACAAGGAGATCGTCCGCTACGCCGCATCCCGCCATCAGGAGGTCGTGCCCGAGATCGACATGCCCGGACACACCAACGCCGCCCTCGCGTCGTACGCCGAGCTGAACTGCGACGGCGTCGCCCCGCCGCTCTACACCGGCACCAACGTCGGCTTCAGCTCCCTGTGCGTGCCGAAGGAGGTCACGTACGACTTCGTGGACGACGTCATCCGCGAGCTCGCCGCGCTGACGCCCGGCAAGTACCTCCACATCGGCGGTGACGAGGCGCACTCCACCAGCCACGCGGACTACGTCGCCTTCATGGCCAGGGTCCAGCCGGTCGTCGCCAGGTACGGCAAGACCGTCATCGGCTGGCACCAGCTGACCGGCGCCACGCCGGCCGAGGGCGCGCTCGCGCAGTACTGGGGCTTGGACCGCACGAATCCCGCGGAGAAGGAGCAGGTCGCCGCGGCGGCGCGGAACGGCACCGGGCTGATCCTCTCGCCCGCGGACCGGGTCTACCTGGACATGAAGTACACCAAGGACACCAAGCTGGGCCTGGCCTGGGCGGGCTACGTCGAGGTGCAGCGCTCCTACGACTGGAACCCGGCCGCATACCTCCCCGGGGCGCCGGAGTCGGCCGTGAAGGGCGTCGAGGCGCCGCTGTGGACGGAGACCATCTCCACGAACGCCCACATCGACCAGATGGCCTTCCCGCGCCTCCCGGGCGTGGCGGAGCTCGGCTGGTCCCCGGCGGCCACGCACGACTGGGAGCGGTACAAGCTCCGCCTCGCGGAGCAGGGCCCGCGGTTCGAGGCCCTGGGCATCGACTACTACCGCTCGCCGCAGGTCCCGTGGCCGGCGGCTGAGTAGAACAGAGCGCGGGCCCGGCGGAGGACCGTACTCCGCCGGGCCCGCGCCGGTCTCAACGGGTGAACCTCGCGATCGGGTTCACCAGGTCGCCGACGAGCTGGAGGGCCGCCGAGGGGTCCGCCAGGTCCACCATCTGCTTGTTGTTCCGCAGCTGGAGGCGGTTGAGGGCGGAGAGCGCGAACGTCTCCGCGAACATGTCGTACCGCGCGAATTTCTCCGCGAGCTCAGGCTTCGACCCCTGGTAGCCGCGCACGCACTCCGCGACCGTCCGCCAGAAGTCGTCCTCGTCGAGCACGCCCTCCGCCGCCAGCGTCGCCGCGAGGAAGCGGAAGAAGCAGTCGAAGACGTCCGTGAAGATCGACAGCAGCTTCATGTCCTCGGGGACCTCGGCGCGGATCCGCTCCACCGCCGGCGGCAGGACCGCGGCCGGGTCCATCACGCAGATCTCCTCGGCGATGTCCTTGAAGATCGCCCGGGAGACCGCGCCCCGCTCGTCGAGGACCAGGATCACGTTCTCGCCGTGCGGCATGTAGACCAGGTCGTACGCGTAGAAGCTGTGCAGCACCGGCAGCAGGTACGCGTCCAGGTAGCCGCGCAGCCACTCCGTCGGCGCCAGGCCCGACTCCTTGATCAGGGCCCCGGCGAACGACGCGCCCGCGTGGTCGACATGGAGCAGCGAGGCCATCGTCGCGAGCCGCTCGCCCTTCGCCAGGGACGGCACCGGCGACTCGCGCCAGAGCGCGGCGAGCATCTTGCGGTAGGGGGAGTAGCGGTCGGTGGCCGCCTCGTACTCCAGGTGCCGGTAGCCGACCGCCGCGCGCTCGCGGATGATCGAGAAGCGCGCCGCCGCGAAGACGGAGTCGGCCTCGATCAGCCGGGCCAGCCAGTCGTTGATCGCCGGGGTGGCCTCCATGTACGCGGCCGAGAGCCCGCGCATGAAGCCCATGTTGAGCACCGAGAGCGCCGTCTTGACGTAGTGCTTGGCCGGGTCGGAGGAGTTGAAGAAGGTACGGATCGACTGCTGGGCCAGGTAGCCGTCGTCGCCCTCGCCCAGGTAGACCAGGCGCTCCTGCGCGACCTCGGCGGCGAAGGTGACCGACAGCTTGTTCCACCACTGCCAGGGGTGGGCCGGCATGAGCAGGTAGTCGGACAGGTCCAGGCCGCGCTCGGCGAGGGTCGCGGCGAAGCCGTCGACCGCCTTGTCGCCCAGCTCGGCGCGGATGAAGGTCTCGTACTCGATGCCGGCACCGGCCGTGAAGGTGGTGCGGTCGCGGCGCGCGGCCAGCCAGATCAGGTGGATCTCGCTCGCGGCCTCGGGGGCGTACGCGCGGTACTCGTCCACGCCGAAGCCGAGCCGGCCGTTGTTGGCGACGAAGCAGGGGTGGCCCTCGGTCATCCCGGTCTCGATCGCCTGGAAGTCCGCGCGCGCCAGCTCGGCGGCCGTGATCTGCGGCTTGGTCGACTTGTACGCCGTGCCGGCCAGGGTGGAGGAGATCTCCTCCAGGTAGACCGGCAGGATCTCGTCGCTCAGGCCGAGCGAGCCGCGCAGCTCGGTGATGAACGCCAGGGCGTCCAGCGGGAGCTGCTCGTCCCCGCGGTGGCGGCTGATCGACTCGGGGTAGACCTGCCAGTGGTCCAGCGCGAAGCGGTCGGCGGTGAAGCGGTACTCGGTCGTGCCGTCGTCGCCGAGGACCTTGTACCGGCTCTCTCCCAGCTCCTGCGGGTGGAGCAGCCGCTCGTGGGCGAACTCGGCGAGACCCTTGCGGATGAGCGCGCGGTTGGCGTCCGCCCAGCGGGCCGGGGTCAGATGGGCCACGGGGTTCACTTGGACATACCTCCGACGAACGAGTCCGTCATGGTCGACCGGCTGTCTTTCCCGCCGGGGGTCCGGGGGTTGTCCCCCGGGAATTCGCCGTATGCGGCGGCTCCTACGGCGGCTTCGAACTGGGCGCGGGTGCAGAAGCTCAGCAGCGCCTTCTTCTCCGGCTTCTGGATCTCGCGCTCGGGTTCGAAACCGACGGCCTCGTTGAGCGCGTGGACGGCGGTGTTGGAGATGTCGGGCTCGACGACGACCCGCTCGGTCTCCGGGTCGGCGAACAGCTCGCGCATCACGGCGGTGATGACCGTCCGGGTGAAGCCGTGCACGGGCGTGTCGGTGGGCGCGACGAGGAAGTGCATGCCGACGTCGCCCGGGAGCGGGTCGTAGAGGCCGACCAGTTCCAGCTTCGAGGGGTCGTACCGCTCCATGAGGAAGGCGGGCTCGTCGTCCACCAGACCTATGAAGGCGTCGTGGTGCGGGTGGGCGGTGATCGCCATGTACTCGCGCTCGACGTCCTGGAGCTTCGCGTCCTGCATCATCCAGAAGGCGGCCTTGGGGTGGGTGACCCAGGGGTGGATCAGCTCGGCGTCCTTGAGCGGGTCGAAGGGCCGGATGCGAACGGTCATACCGCGAACTCCTGGAAAGCGATGGTCTTCTCGACGGGGTAGTACTCGGAGCCCAGCATGGCGCCGATGATGTACGCGTTGCGGTACGCGCCCATGCCCAGGTCGGGCGAGGTGATGGAGTGCGTGTGCACGCCGGCGTTCTGCAGGAAGACGCCGCGTCCCGTCGTGTCGATCGAATAGTTGCGGGCCACGTCGAAGCGGCCCTGTCCGTCCCACTTGAGGCGGTCCTTGACCGGCTCGAGGAAGGCCGGGACGGCGTACTTGTAGCCGGTGGCGAGGATCAGGCCCTCGGTCTCGACCGTGAAGTCCTTCTCCTGCTCCTCCTGGTGGAAGCCGAGGGTGTACGTGCCGCTGGTGTCGTCGTACGCGGCGGAGTGCAGCGCCGAGTTCGTGAGCAGCCGCGTGGGGACCGGGCCGGCCAGGTTCTTCTGGTAGAGCAGGTCGAAGATGGCGTCGATCAGCTCGCCGTCGATGCCCTTGAACAGGCCCTTCTGCTGGGTCTCCAGGCGGTAGCGGGTCTGCTCGGGCAGCGCGTGGAAGTAGTCCACGTACTCCGGCGAGGTCATCTCGAGCGTGAGCTTGGTGTACTCCAGCGGGAAGAAGCGCGGGGAGCGGGTCACCCAGTTGAGCCGGTAACCGTGCACGTCGATCTCGGCGAGGAGGTCGTAGTAGATCTCGGCCGCGCTCTGTCCGCTGCCGACCAGGGTGATCGACTTCTTCTTCTGGAGCTCCTCCTTGTGGAAGAGGTAGCGCGAGTTGTGGATCAGGTCGCCGCCGAGGCCCTGGCAGGAGTCGGGGACGTACGGCGGGGTGCCGGTGCCGAGCACGATCCGGCGGGCGCGGAAGGTCTCTCCGGCCTCGGTCGCCACCACGTACTCCTCGCCGGCCTCGTCGTACGAGACGGAGGCGACGGTCGTGGAGAAGCGGATGGAGGAGAGCTTCCCTGCGGCCCAGCGGCAGTAGTCGTTGTACTCGGTGCGCAGCGGGTAGAAGTTCTCGCGGATGTAGAAGGAGTAGAGCCGCCCCTTCTCCTTCAGGTAGTTGAGGAAGGAGTACGGGGACGTCGGGTCCGCCATGGTGACCAGGTCCGACATGAACGGGGTCTGGAGGTGGGCGCCTTCCAGGAACATCCCCGAGTGCCACTCGAAGTCCGGCTTGGACTCCAGGAAGAGACCGTTCAGCTCGTCGATGGGCTCGGAAAGGCACGCGAGACCGAGGTTGAACGGACCGAGCCCGATGCCGATGAAGTCGTACGTGCCGGGGGTATCAGGCGTGGACAAGGTTCTCTCCCAGGTACTGCTCGGCGTGGCCGGCTATCAGATCGAGGACGGCGGCGATGTCGGCCACGGTCGTCTCGGGGTTGAGCAAGGTGAACTTCAGGTACTGGCGGCCGTCGACCTTGGTCCCGGCGACGACGGCCTCGCCGGAGGCGAAGAGCGCCTTGCGGGCGTAGAGGTTCGCGCGGTCGATGTCCGCGGGCGAGGTGACGGCCTCGGGGATGTAGCGGTAGACGAGCGTCGACAGCTGCGGCTGGACGACCACGTCGTAGCGCGGGTCGGCGGCGAGCAGCTCGAAGCCGGCGGCGGCCAGGTCGCAGACCTCGTCGAAGAGCTCTCCGACCCCGTCGGCGCCCATCACGCGCAGGGTCATCCACAGCTTGAGCGCGTCGAAGCGGCGGGTGGTCTGCAGGGACTTGTCGACCTGGTTGGGAATCTGCTCCGCCACCGTCCGGCGCGGGTTGAGGTAGTCCGCGTGGTACGTCGCGTGGCGCAGGGTGGCCCCGTCCCGGACCAGGACGGCGGAGGAACTCACCGGCTGGAAGAAGGACTTGTGGTAGTCGACGGTGACGGAGTCCGCGTGCTCGATGCCGTCCAGGAGGTGGCGGCGGGTGCGCGAGGCGAGGAGTCCGCAGCCGTAGGCCGCGTCGACGTGCATCCAGGCGCCGTACTCGTCGGCCAGCGCGGCGATCTCGGGCAGCGGGTCGATGGAGCCGAAGTCGGTGGTGCCGGCGGTGGCGACGATCGCCATCGGGGTCAGGCCCTCGGCGCGGCAGGCCTCCAGCTCGGCGGCGAGGACGACGGACTGCATCCGCTTGCTCCGGTCGACCGGGATGGAGATGACGGAGTCGGCGCCGAGACCGAGGAGGGTGGCCGACTTCTGGACGCTGAAGTGGCTGCACTCGGAGGAGAAGATGCGGAGTTTCGCCAGGTCCTTCGTCTTGGCCTCCTCGCGGGCGAGGAGCAGCGCCTGGAGGTTGGACTGCGTACCGCCGCTGGTGAACACGCCGTCGGCGGCCGGGCCGAGGCCGATGCGGCCGGTGGTCCAGTCGATGAGCTTGCGCTCGATGAGGGTGCCGCCCGCGCTCTGGTCCCAGGTGTCGAGCGAGGAGTTGACCGCGGAGAGGACGGCCTCGCCGAGGACGGCCGGGATCACGACCGGGCAGTTGAGGTGGCCCAGGTAGCGGGGGTGGTGGAAGTAGACGGCGTCGCGGAGGTAGACGCTCTCCAGCTCGTCGAGCGCGGCGGAGGTGTCGCCGAGCGGCTTGTCGAGGTCGACGGCGTCCACGGTGGGAGCCAGTTCGGCGGGAGTGACGCCGGTGAACGGGCGTCGCGTCGTGGCGAGTTTGTCCGCCACCCGCTCGACTCCTTCGGTGACGGAGCGCCGGTAGCTCTCCGCCGTGGCGTCGTTGAGCAGGTGCGAGCGCATGTGTTGGGTCCTCCCGGGGACGGGGACTCGATCAGTCGGTCGAAAGTAAGGTTAGCCTAACCTAATTTGAACGCACAACGACCCCCCACCCGCAAAGGGATGAGGGGTCGTCGTGTCCGACGTGACGGTCGCGTGCCGTGCCGTGCCGTGCCGGGCTAGGCGCGGTGGCGTCCTGCCGTGCCGTGTCGTGTCCGGCGGGCGCGAGCGCTACGCGTCGTCCTGCGTCTCGTCCGGCACCTCGCGCAGGGCGTCCTCGGACAGGCCCTTGCGCCAGTAGCCGACGAACGTGACGCGACGGCGGTCGAGTTCACGCTCCCGTACGAAGTGCCGGCGCAGCGCCTTCACCGAGCCGGACTCGCCCGCGATCCAGACGTACGGAGCCTCGCCCGGCAGTTCGGCGGCACGCACCGCGTCCAGGGCGGAGGGCGCCCCCTCCTCCCGTACCAGCCAGGTGACGGTGGCGTCGGCCTGCGTCGCCGGCTCCAGGCGGTCGCCGGAGTAGGGGACTTCGAGATAGACGTGGGCCCTGGTCTCGGCCGGCAGCCACTCCAGGATCGCCGAGGCGGCCGGCAGGGCCGTCTCGTCCGCCCAGATGAGGACGGAGTCGGCGTCGTCCGGCAGCTGGAAGCGGACACCAGTGTTCGCCGGCGTGGCCGGGCCGAGCACGACCACCCGGTCACCGGGCTTGGCGTGCTGCGCCCAGCGGCAGGCGGGGCCACCGTCCTCGTGCAGCGCGAAGTCGATGTCGACCTCGGCCGGGTCGGTCCTCTGCTCCCGCACCGTGTACGAGCGCATCACGGCCCGCTCGTCGTCCGGCAGCGCACGCCAGGCGCCGAGGATCGCGTACATGTCGGGGTTGTCCAGCGGCGGCAGGACCGGGGCCTCCTGGCCGGGGTGCGGCAGGAAGAGCGAGAGCGACTGGTCGCGTCCGCCGGAGGCGAAGGACTTCAGGTCCTCTCCGGTGAAGGTGACCCGGACCAGGGACGGGCCGAGCCGCCGCGTCCGGTCGACCTGGAGGGAGAAGAACTGGAACGGGGCGGTCTCGGCGCTCGTCATGGGGTCAGGCCACCTTCTTCGCGTTCTCCAGCGCCTTCGCCAGATCCTCGAGGAGCGGGGCGCACTTGGCGTAGGAGTAGATGGGCTCGGTCACGCGCGGGAAGACCTGGCCGGCCTTGACGGCGGGCAGCGCGGCCCAGGTCGGCTTGGCCTTCAGCGCCTCCGGCTGCAGGGCCGAGGTGCGGTTGTCGAGCAGGATGACGTCGGCCTTGTACTTGTCGACGTTCTCCCAGCTCAGACCCTCGAACCAGCCGCCCTGGTCCAGCTTGGTGGGAACGACGATGTTGACGCCCAGCTCCTTGAAGTAGAGCGTGTCCGTCGGCCGGACCGGGGTGGAGACGTAGAACAGGTCGGGGGAGCCGGAGCCGATCAGGACCTTGATGTCCTTCTTGCCCTTGGCGGCCTGGCGGACGCGCTCGGCGGCGGCCTCGAAGCGGGCCTTGTCGGCAAGGATCTGCTTGGTCTTCACATCGGCGCCCAGCGAGGCGGCGAGGTCGGCGTGGCGCTGGAGCACGGTCGGCATGGACTTGTCGGCGGCCCACAGGGCGACGCTCGGGGCGACCTTGAGGATCTTGTCCTTCTGCTCGGCAGGGACGTACCAGAGGTCGTTCTTCTCCCACATGTCCGTGATGAGGAGCTCGGGGTTGAGCTTGAGGTACTCCTCGATCTTGAACTCGCCCCAGACGTTGCCGATGACCTTGACCTTGGTGATGTCGAGGTCGCCGGCCTGGACGTCCGGCTTCTTCTCCTTGGTCTTCGGGTCCTCGACGTAGGTCGGGCCGAAGACGCCCTTGACCTCGATGCCGAAGTCCTTGAGCGCGGCGGCCGTGCCGGTGAAGGCGACGATGTTCTTCGGGGTGGACTTCGCCTCGACGGCCGTGCCGCGATCGTCCGTGAACTTCCACGGGCCGGCCTTGTCGGAAGTGCCGGAGGAGTTGCTGCCCTTGGTCTCGCTGCCGCAGGCGGCGAGCGCGGCGCCGAGCCCGAGGGCGCCGCCTGCGGCGAGCAGGCCGCGACGGGTGAGATGAGTGGCTCGGGCGTTGCTGGGCATGGCGATGTCGCTTTCGTACGTGCCGGGGTCGGCCTGGGCAAGTCGAAGGTAGGTTAGCCTAACCTGATGTGGATCAGTAAGGGTGGTTCATGGGCCGTACGTCACATGCCAGGGGCATGAGAAACGCCCGCCACCCCAGGGCGGGGTGACGGGCGTTCGGCCGGAGGGCCGTCCGGTCGGGCGACGTCAGGCGGAGAGGCCCAACTCCCGTGCGATCAGCATCCGCTGGACCTCGCTCGTGCCCTCGCCGATCTCCAGGATCTTGGAGTCGCGCCACATCCGGGCCACCGGATACTCGTTCATGAAGCCGTAACCGCCGTGGATCTGCGTCGCCTCGCGGGCGTTGTCGACCGCCACGGTGGAGGAGTACAGCTTCGCCAGCGCCGCCTCCTTCTTGAACGGCTCACCGAGCACCAGCCGTGACGCCGCGTCGCGCCAGCCGATCCGGGCCATGTGCGCCCGCATCTCCATGTCCGCGATCTTGAACTGGATGGCCTGGTTGTCGCCGATCGGCCGGCCGAAGGCGTGCCGCTCCTTCGCGTACTTCACCGACTCGTCGACGCAGCCCTGCGCGAGCCCGGTCGCGAGCGCCGAGATCGCGATCCGGCCCTCGTCGAGGATCCGGAGGAACTGCGCGTAGCCGCGGCCCTCTTCGCCGAGCAGGTTCGCGGCGGGCACGCGGACGTCGTCGAACGACAGCTCACGGGTGTCCGAGGCGTTCCAGCCGACCTTGGAGTAGGGGGCGGCGACCGTGAAGCCCGGGGTGCCGGAGGGGACGATGATCGAGGAGATCAGGGGCCGGCCGTCCGGCTTGCGGCCGGTCACGGCCGTGACGGTGACCAGGCCCGTGATGTCCGTACCGGAGTTGGTGATGAAGCACTTCGAGCCGTTGATGACCCAGTCGTCGCCGTCGCGCACGGCCGTCGTACGGGTACCGCCGGCGTCCGAGCCGGCGCCCGGCTCGGTCAGGCCGAAGGCGCCCAGGATCTCGCCCGAGCACATCCGGGGCAGCCACTCCTGCTTCTGCTCCTCGGTGCCGAAGCGGTAGACCGGCATCGCTCCGAGGGAGACGCCCGCCTCCAGGGTGATGGCGACGGAGGAGTCGACGCGGGCCAGCTCCTCGAGCGCGATGCCGAGGGCGAGGTAGTCGCCGCCCATCCCGCCGTACTCCTCCGGGAAGGGCAGGCCGAACAGGCCCATGCGGCCCATCTCGCGGACGATCTCGTACGGGAACTCGTGACGCTCGTAGTAGTCGCCGATCTTGGGCGCGACGACGTCGTGGGCGAACTCCTCCACAGTGCGGCGGAGTTCCTCGTGCTCTTCGGAGAGCCGGTGGTCGAGGGACATGGCTAGGACTCCTTGTGGGAGAGCGCGCGAACGGTACGGGAAGGGCTCGGTCGGCCCAGTTGGTCGGCCATCCACACGCTGGTGGCGGTGAGAGCGGCCAGGTCGACCCCGGTCTCGATGCCGAGGCCGTCGAGCATCCACACGAGGTCCTCGGTGGCGAGGTTGCCCGTCGCGCTCTTCGCGTACGGGCAGCCCCCGAGGCCGCCGGCGGAGGCGTCGACGGTGGTCACGCCGTGCCGGAGCGCGGCGAGGGTGTTGGACAGGGCCTGCCCGTAGGTGTCGTGGAAGTGCACGGCGATACGGGAGGTCGGCACGCCTGCCTCGTTGAGGCTTTCGAGGAGGTGCGTGACGTGCCCGGGGGTGGCGACGCCGATGGTGTCGCCGAGGCTCAGCTCGTCGCAGCCCATCTCGGCGAGGGCCTTGGTCACGCGGACGACCTGCTCGACGGGGACGGCGCCCTCCCAGGGGTCGCCGAAGCACATCGAGAGATAGCCGCGGATGGTGAGGCCCTGCTCTATGGCGCGGGTGACGACGGGCTCGAACATCGCGAGGGCCTCGTCGACGGTGCGGTTGAGGTTGGCCTTGGCGAAGGACTCGGTGGCGGAGGCGAAGACGGCGATCTGACGGGCGCCGAGAGCCATGGCCCGGTCGAGCCCGCGCTCGTTGGGAACGAGCACGGGGAGGCGCGCCGGGACGCCCTTCAGGAGGGGGAACAGCTCCTCCGCGTCGGCGAGTTGGGGCACCCACTTGGGGTGGACGAAGCTGGTCGCCTCGACCGTGGAGAGCCCGGCGCCGGCCAGCCGCCGGACGAACTCGGCCTTGACGGCGGTCGGGACGACCGTCTTCTCGTTCTGGAGCCCGTCGCGCGGCCCGACCTCGTGGATCCGCACCCGGGCGGGGAGCCCGTGGGCGGGCACGGTCATGGGCAGGCCCGTGGTCATGATTCCTCCCTGGGGGTCACCACGGCGAGGATCTGGTCCATGGCGACGGTGGAGCCGGGGGTGACGTCCAGCTCGGTGACGGTCCCGGCGTGCGGGGCGGAGATGACGTGCTCCATCTTCATCGCCTCGACGACGAGCAGACTCTGCCCGGCCTCGACCTCGTCACCGACGCCCACCTTCACGACGGTGACGGTGCCGGGCATGGGCGCGGCGAGCGTGTCGGCGCCGCCGTGGCGTGCGCCGGTGAGGGCCGCCTGGACGGGGTCGTGGTCGAGGACGTGCCAGGAGTCGCCGTCGCGGCCCAGCCAGATCCCTTCGGGGGAGGTGGCGAGGTGGAGGCGATGGGTGATCCCGTCGAGGGCCAGGGTGAGCTCCCCGTCGACCGGGGCGTTGCCGACGAGCGCGGCGGTGACCGTCTCGCCCGATTCCTCCGGGTCGCCGAGCAGCAGCTCGGCGCCGGACGCCGCGCCGCGCACCCGGACGGTCACCGGGTCCTGGCCGGGGACGCGGAAGTGCAGCACGGTCCAGGCGGGCGTGCCGCCGAGGCGCCAGCCGCTGCGGACGTCGAAGGGGTCGGCCCAGCCGGCGCCCGCGGGGGCGGCCGAGGCCTCGCCCCGGGAGCCGGCCGAGCGGGCGCCCCACGCGGTCAGCAGCGCCGCCGCCGCGTACACCTCGGCCGGGACACCCGTCGGGACCAGGCTCTCCGCGTCCCGCTCCACCAATCCCGTGTCCAGGTCGCCGGTCTTCACCGACTCGTGGGCGAGCAGGCGGCGCAGGAAGCCGGCGTTCGTCGGGATGCCCAGGGTGACCGTGTCCGCGAGGGCCGCACGGAGTTTGCGGAGGGCCGTCGGACGGTCCTGCGCGTGGACGATGACCTTCGACAGCATCGGGTCGTAGAGGCTGCCGACCTCCGTGCCCTCGCTCAGCCCCGAGTCCGTGCGGACCCCGTCGCCCTGCGGCTCGCGCAGCGAGAGGACCGTGCCACCGGACGGGAGGAAGCCCCGCGAGGGGTCCTCCGCGCAGATCCGGGCCTCGATCGCCCAGCCGTCGAGACGGACGTCCTCCTGGCCGAAGCCCAGCTTCTCGCCCGCCGCGACCCGCAGCTGCCACTCCACCAGGTCGATCCCGGTGATCAGCTCCGTCACCGGATGCTCCACCTGGAGCCGGGTGTTCATCTCCATGAAGTAGTACGAGGAGGGGTCGACGCCCGGCACGATGAACTCGACCGTGCCCGCGCCCACGTACCCGCAGGACCGCGCCGCCTCCACCGCCGCCGCGCCCATCTGCGCGCGGATCTCGGGCGTCAGCAGGACGCTCGGCGCCTCCTCGATGATCTTCTGGTGGCGTCGCTGCAGCGAGCACTCGCGCTCACCGAGGTGCACGACGTTCCCGTGCCCGTCCGCCAGAACCTGGATCTCGATGTGGCGCGGACGGTCGATCCACCGCTCCACGAGCAGCGTGTCGTCGCCGAACGACGACCGCGCCTCGCGCCGCGCCGCCGCGATCTCGTCGGTCAGCGTCGACAGGTCGCGCACCAGGCGCATGCCCTTGCCGCCGCCACCCGCCGAGGGCTTCAGCAGCACGGGCGCCCCCAGCTCGCGTGCGGCGGCCTCCAGTTCGGGATCGGCGGCGCCAGGGACCACCGGCACGCCCGCCGCCTTCACCGTCTCCTTCGCCCGGATCTTGTCGCCCATCAGGGAGATCGCGGAGGCCGGCGGGCCGATGAAGACCAGGCCCGCCTCCTCGCACGCCCGCGCGAACCCCGCGTTCTCCGCGAGGAAGCCGTATCCCGGGTGAACCGCCTGGGCCCCGGTGCGCCGGGCGGCGTCGAGGAGCGCCTCGACCGACAGGTAGCTCTCGGAGGCCGGCGGCGGACCGATCCGTACCGCCGTGTCCGCCTCCCGTACATGACGGGCCTCGGCGTCCGCGTCGCTGTACACCGCCACCGAGCGGACACCGAGCGCGCGCAGGGTGCGGATGACCCGGACCGCGATCTCGCCCCGGTTGGCCACAAGGACTGTGTCGAACATCTTCTGAGGTCCCCTCACATCCGGAAGACGCCGAACTGGGGGTCACCCAGGGGCGCGTTGGCGCAGGCCGTCAGGGCGAGGCCCACCACCTGTCGGGTCTCCATCGGGTCGATGACCCCGTCGTCCCAGAGCCGGGCCGTCGCGTAGTAGGCGCTGCCCTGGGTCTCGTACTGCGCGCGGATCGGAGCCTTGAAGGTCTCCTCCTCCTCCGCGCTCCACTCGTCGCCGAGCTGGTCCCGCTTGACCGTCGCGAGGACGGACGCGGCCTGCTCACCGCCCATGACCGAGATCTTGGCGTTGGGCCACATCCACAGGAAGCGGGGGGAGTACGCCCGGCCGCACATCGAGTAGTTGCCCGCGCCGTACGAACCGCCGACGACCACGGTCAGCTTCGGCACCCGCGTACAAGCCACGGCCGTCACCATCTTGGCGCCGTGCTTGGCGATGCCGCCCGCCTCGTAGTCCTTGCCGACCATGAAGCCGGAGATGTTCTGCAGGAAGAGCAGCGGGATGCCGCGCTGGTCGCACAGCTCGATGAAGTGGGCGCCCTTCTGGGCGGACTCGGAGAACAGGATGCCGTTGTTGGCGACGATCCCGACCGGGTGACCGTGGATCCGGGCGAAGCCGGTGACCAGCGTCTGCCCGTACTCCGCCTTGAACTCCTGGAACCGGGAGGCGTCCACGATCCGCGCGATGACCTCCCGGACGTCGTACGGGGTACGGGAGTCCACCGGCACCGCGCCGTAGAGCCCCGCCGGATCGACCTTCGGCTCCTCGACCGGCTCGACCGACCAGGGCAGGGCACCGCGCTCGGGGAGGGTGGCGACGATGTTGCGGACGATGCGCAGCGCGTGGGCGTCGTCCTCGGCGAGGTGGTCGGTGACGCCGGACGTACGGGAGTGGACCTCGCCGCCGCCCAGCTCCTCGGCCGTCACGACCTCGCCGGTCGCGGCCTTCACCAGCGGCGGTCCGCCGAGGAAGATCGTGCCCTGGTTCCGGACGATCACGGCCTCGTCGCTCATCGCCGGGACGTACGCGCCACCGGCTGTGCAGGAGCCGAGGACCGCCGCGATCTGCGGGATACCGGCGCCGGACATCCGGGCCTGGTTGTAGAAGATCCGGCCGAAGTGCTCGCGGTCGGGGAAGACCTCGTCCTGCATGGGCAGGAAGGCGCCGCCGGAGTCCACGAGGTAGAGGCAGGGGAGACGATTCTCCAGCGCCACCTCCTGGGCGCGCAGGTGCTTCTTCACCGTCATCGGGTAGTACGTGCCGCCCTTGACGGTCGCGTCGTTGGCGACGATCACGCACTCGCGGCCCGAGACCCGGCCGATGCCGGCGATGACACCGGCGGCCGGTGCCTGGTCGCCGTACATGCCGTTCGCGGCGAGCGGGGCGAGCTCCAGGAAGGGCGAGCCCGGGTCCAGAAGCGTGTCCACACGGTCCCGCGGCAGCAGTTTGCCGCGCGCGGTGTGCCGGGCGCGGGCCTTCTCACCGCCGCCGAGCGCGACCCCGGCGAGCTTGGCGCGCAGGGTCGCGGCCAGCTCGTGATGGGCCGCCTCGTTGGCCTGCCAGGCCGCCGACGCGGGGTCCGCCGCGCTCGTCAGCACAGGTGCCTGCTGCATCCCTCGAGCTCCCTTGCTCGGTTAATGAGCGTTAACGTATGTCGTTCAGGTTAACGACCGCTAACCCCATTGTCTAGAATCGATTCCATGACCACCACCGCCAGGACCGACGCCCCCACGCGACGCGAGCAGATCCTCAAAGAGGCCGCTCGTCTCTTCGCCGAGCGCGGGTTCCACGGGGTGGGCGTCGACGAGATAGGAGCCGCTGTCGGCATCAGCGGCCCCGGGCTCTACCGGCACTTCGCGGGCAAGGACGCGATGCTGGCGGAGCTGCTCGTCGGGATCAGCGAGCGGCTCCTGGACGGGGGGCGGCTCCGGGTGGGCGAGGGGGAGGACGACCCGCGGGCGCTGCTCGGCTCGCTCATCGACGGTCACATCGACTTCGCGCTCGACGACCGGCCGCTGATCACCCTGCACGACCGGGAGCTGGACCGGCTCAAGGACGAGGACCGCAAGCGGGTCCGGCAGCTGCAGCGGCAGTACGTGGAGCTGTGGGTGGCGGTGGTACGGGAGCTGTATCCGGCGTCCTCCGAGGGCGAGGCGCGGGCCGCGGTCCACGCGGTGTTCGGGCTGCTGAACTCGACGCCGCACCTCGCCGCGCTGGGGCGGACCGCGATGGAGGAGCTGCTGAGACGGCTGGCCCACGGGGCGTTCGGGGCCCTGGCGCAGGCGTAGGGCGCCGGCCCTCTGCGGAACGAATGCCCGCGACGGTCCCGTGAGCGGAACGTATGCCCGCGACGGCTCCGTAGGGCGGAACGTATGCCCGCGACGGGTCCGTAAGGCGGAACGTATGCCCGCGGCGGGTCCGTAGGGCGGAACGAATGCCCAGAACGGTTCCGTCTGCATCAGAATGAGCACCATGCCGATACTCAGTCGCCCCGCCCTCGTCGAGCACCTTGTACGGACTCGGATCGCAGGTGATGTCGCCACCCCGCGCGACAACAACCTCTCCCACTACCGCAAGCTCGCCAACGGCGACCGGCACTACTGGCTCGGCCTGGAGCTCGGCGACCGGTGGACGGACGAGCAGGACGTGCTCGCCGTCATGGCCGAGCGGTGCGGGGTGAACGACGACCCCGCCCATCGCACCGGTCAGGACACCATCGACCCCGAGCTGACCGTCGACGCCCTCGACCGGACGGCCGCGCGTCTGCGCAAGGCCGCCGCCGGCAAGGAGCGGGTCCTGTTCGCGACCGGCCACCCCGGCGCGCTGATCGACGCCCACAGCCGGGTCGCCGCCGCCCTGCGGGCCAAGGGCTGCGACATCGTACGGATCCCCGGCGGGCTCATCGCGGACGAGGGGTACGTCGTGCAGTTCGCCGACGTCGCCGTCTTCGAGCGGGGCGCCACCCTCTGGCACACCCATTCGCCGGAACCGATGAACGCGATCCTGGACGCCCTCGGTGAGGACGGCAGACCCGATCTTGTCGTCGCCGACCACGGCTGGGCCGGGCGCGCGGGCCAGCGGGGCGTCGACTCCGTCGGCTACGCCGACTGCAACGACCCCGCCCTCTTCATCGGCGAGGCCGAGGGCACGATGCAGGTCACGATCCCGCTGGACGACCACGTCCTGGACCCGCGGTACTACGAGCCGCTCACCGACTACCTGCTCGACGCGTCCGGCCTGCTCTGACGCGGGCCGGACGGCCGGCGCGGGCGATCCGCCTCAGGGTCGCCGCGGGACGCGGACGACACCCTCCTGGATCACGGAGATCGCCAGCTGTCCGTCCCGCGTGTAGATCCGCGCCTGACCCAGACCGCGCCCGCCCGAGGCGGACGGCGACTCCTGGTCGTACAGCAGCCACTCGTCGGCCCGGAACGGCCGGTGGAACCACATCGCGTGGTCCAGCGACGCCCCGACGACGTCGCCGACCGCCCAGCCGCCCCGCCCGTGGGCGAGCAGCACGGAGTCGAGCAGCGTCATGTCGGAGACGTACGTCGCCAGGCAGACGTGCAGCAGCGGATCGTCCGCCAGCTTGCCGTTCGTACGGAACCAGACCTGCGAGCGCGGCTCGCGGCGCTCTCCGACGGAACCCCACGGCGGCACCTCGGCGTACCGCAGGTCCACCGCCGCCCGCGCCTCGATCAGTCGCGCGGCCACGTCCGCCGGGAGGTGCCGGGGCAGCATCTCGGCCGCCGTCGGCAGGGACTCCGGGTCCGGCGCGGCCGGCATGTCGTACTGGTGCTCCAGCCCCTCCTCGTGCGCCTGGAAGGACGCGGAGAGGTGGAAGATCGGCTGCCCGTGCTGGACGGCGACGACCCGGCGGGTGGTGAAGGAGCGGCCGTCCCGGATGCGGTCGACCGTGTAGACGATCGGCGCGCCCGGGTCCCCGGCACGCAGGAAGTACGCGTGCAGGGAGTGCGCGAGCCGGTCCTCGGGGACGGTCCGCCCGGCCGCCACCAGCGCCTGGGCGGCCACCTGGCCGCCGAAGACGCGGGGGACGACGGCGGAGCGGGACTGTCCCCGGAAGATGTCCTGCTCGATCCGCTCCAGGTCGAGCAGATCGAGCAGGGCATCCAGAGCGTCGTGCGCCTCGGGCACTTACAGGCCCATCGACTTCGCGATGATCGACTTCATGATCTCGCTGGTGCCGCCGTAGATGCGGTTGACGCGGTTGTCGGCGTACAGGCGGGCGATCGGGTACTCGTTCATGTAGCCGTAGCCGCCGTGCAGCTGGAGGCAGCGGTCGATGACGCGGTGCGCGACCTCGGTGCAGAAGAGCTTGGCGCTCGCGGCCTCGGCCGGGGTCAGCTCGCCCGCGTCCAGGGCCTCCAGGGCGCGGTCGGCGACCGCCTCGGCGGCGTCCACCTCGGCCTGGCAGGCGGCCAGTTCGAACTTGGTGTTCTGGAAGTGCGCGACCGGCTTGCCGAAGACGGTGCGCTCCTGCACGTACTGCTGGGCGAACCGGACGGCGGCCTTGGCCTGCGCGTACGCGCCGAAGGCGATGCCCCAGCGCTCGGAGGCCAGGTTGTGGCCGAGGTAGTAGAAGCCCTTGCCCTCCTCGCCGAGCAGGTCCTCGACCGGCACCTTCACGTCGACGAACGCCAGCTCGGCGGTGTCGGAGGTGCGCAGGCCGAGCTTGTCGAGCTTGCGGCCGATGGAGTAGCCCTCGGACTTGGTGTCCACGGCGAAGAGGGAGATGCCGAAGCGGCGGTCCTCGGCCGTCGGGGCGGAGGTACGGGCGCAGACGATCACGCGGTCGGCGTGGACGCCACCGGTGATGAAGGTCTTGGCACCGTTGAGGACGTAGTGCGTGCCGTCCTCGGAGAGCTTGGCGGTGGTCTTCATGCCCGCGACGTCGGAGCCGGTGCCCGGCTCGGTCATCGCCAGCGCCCACATCTCGTCGCCGGAGACGAAGTTCGGGAGGTAACGCTTCTTCTGCTCGTCGGTGGCGAGCATCTTGATGTACGGCAGGGCGAGCAGCACGTGCACACCGGAACCGCCGAACTGGACGCCCGCGCGCGAGGTCTCCTCGTAGAGGACGGCCTCGAACTTGTGGGTGTCCAGGCCCGCGCCGCCGAACTCCTCGGGAACGTTGATGCCGAAGATGCCCAGCTCGCCGAGCTTGCCGTAGAACTCGCGCGGCGCCTGGCCCGCGGCGAACCACTCGTCGTAGACGGGGACGACCTCGGCCTCGATGAAGGCGCGGATGGTCTCCCGGAACGCCTCGTGGTCCTCGTTGAATACGGTACGGCGCACGAGCCGCCTCCTTCGGAGTCCTGGGGTGCCTGACGCAATATGCCTAAGCGCTTGCTCAGTCAAGTTACCCATCGGTTTGCGCCGCTGTCCAGATCTGGGGCGCCCAGGGTTGCCCAGATCACGTCCGCTCACTCCCCGGGCACCTCGCCGCGGACCCAGCGGAGGCCGACGGAGTCGTACTCCCACACCGGGCGGCCCCGCAGACCGCTCGTACGGAAGGGTGCGCCGTCCTCGTCCCCGATCCGGACCGTGCCACGGCGCCCCTCCGAGCTCCACTCCAGCTCCAGGTACCAGCGGCAGTCGCACCCCACCGCCCCCGCCGAGACCAGCAGCTCCTCCGGCTCGGCGGCGCTGACCGCGTACGGGAAGGAGACCGCCGGGAGCGTCCGGCCCTCCTCCCCGGAGGCGTCGTACCCGTCCAGCGCCCGCGCCACCGGCCGCGGCCGGTCCAGGTCCACCTCGAAACGGCGCGGCGTCACCGCCCCGCCGCACCCGCCGCCCATTCGGTACGCCGCCCACGGCAGCGGCGCGCCCCGCTCCACCACCCGCACGTGCAGCGCCTGGAGCACCACCGACGCCGCGCCCTTCCCCTGCACGGACACCCGCACCAGCGTCTCCCCGCCGTCCACGACCCCCTGCGCCGCCGCCCAGCTCCGCGCGTCGGCCGACCCCGGCGGGGGAGGGGGCGTCCGCTCCACGAGGTAGGTGTGTCCGCACCCGTCCTTATAGATGTGCGAGGCGACCGTCCACGTCAGCGGCGCCGCTGGTTCGGCGGCCCGCTCCCAGGTCTTCCCGGGCAGGAGTACGGCTCCGAGCGTCACCGTCCCAACGACCGCCAGCGTCCCGCCGACCAGGCCCAACCACCCCCACCGGCGCCTCCGCCGCTCGGACGGGAGGCCCGGCACGCGCGTGTGCACGGGTTCCAGCTCGGGCTCGGGCTCCGCGTCGGGCTCCGGCACCGGAGGGCGACGGGTGCGGTCCGCGCGGCTCCAGGCCACCTCCAGGGCCCGCCGCTCCTCCTCGTCCGCCCCGCACAGCAGGGCGAGGCGGTCGACCACGGCGAACTCCTCCGGGACGGTCGCGCCGGAGCAGTAGCGGTGGAGGGTGGACGCGCTGACGCTCAGGCGCCGGCCCAGCGCCTCGTAACTCCTCCCGTCCCGCGCCTTCAGCGCGCGCACGAGCCGCGCGAACTCC
The DNA here is from genome assembly GCF_040645695.1 of Streptomyces sp. NPDC046712. Classification (NCBI taxonomy): domain Bacteria; kingdom Bacillati; phylum Actinomycetota; class Actinomycetes; order Kitasatosporales; family Streptomycetaceae; genus Streptomyces; species Streptomyces sp. NPDC046712. Next base: position 139,708 of record NZ_JBEYYW010000006.1, read on the forward strand.
TCGACGGCGGCGTCCTTCGGCATTCCATCCCCCTCGACCCTGCGTCCCACCCTTCACGTCCTTGCACGTCAGCGGGGGTGGAATGGTTCCGGGACGGATGGTGGGCGCGTCACCGTTGCGGGCGGCGGGCGGTCGGCCCGACGCTGGTCGAGCACTGACCGAACGACCCGACGGGGGAACCACCACCATGAACAAGCTCCGTACCGCACTCGCCACCACCGCCGCTGCCGCCCTGGGCCTCGCGGCCCTCGCCACAGCCCCGGCGCAGGCCGCCGCCCAGCCCGCCTTCCTCGCCGCCTCCCAGATGCCGCCGTCGTCGACGCCGTGGACCGCCACCCAGGTCTTCACCGGCGTCCCGGAGAACGGCGGCGTCCTCTGCGCCTCGTACAAGATCCCGGCGCAGAACACCCGCTACCGCGAGTTCAACACCGAGCTCGACACCAACGGCGTCCAGATCACCACCGTCGCCCGCACCGAGGCCGACGCGGTGAAGCTGGTCGACACCCTCCGCAAGGCCCTCGCCGGCTGCGGCCCGATGCTGGAGCGGGAGAACCCGGGCCTGCAGGCCGTCAGCGCCTCCCACGGCAAGCTCGCCGTCGAGGAGGGCGCCTGGGTCTACAGCCTGGACACCGCCGACCCGGAGGTCGGCAACACCGACATCCACCTGTTCGCGGTGGGCCGTGACGGCCGGACCGTCACCCTCGTCCGCTGGGGTCAGATGGGCGACTTCAAGGACGCCCCGCTGACCGCCTTCCGTACGACGACGAAGACCGCCGTCAACAAGCTCTACTGACCCGGGGCTCCCTCAAGGGCTAACCACAGCTCCGCAGCGGCGCGGCCGGAACCTGGGCGCGCCGCTGTCGTACCCGCCCATCTCGTCGACTACGTGATCGCCCCACGAGCTCGCCCATGTGCGGGTGGCCGGGCACGGGGCGGACTTCTGGCGGCTCCTCGGACGGGCTCTGCCCGAGTACGAGGAGAGGCGGGCCGAGCTGGACGAACTCGGGCGGCGCATGTGGATGGGCGACATCGCGGGACCGTGAACCGTGCGCCCGATCGGGTCACGGAACACGCAGCGCGAACCACAGCTCCATCCGTACATCCGGGTCGTCCAGGTCCCGGTCGAGGAGCGCCGCGCAGCGGGTGACACGCTGGCGGACGGTGTTGCGGTGGACGTCCAGGGCCACCGCCGTCCGGTCCCAGTTGCCGTGGAGGGAGAGCCAGGCGCGCAGGGTCTCCCTGAGCGGTTCGTTCAGGGGGGCGAGGAGGGCCCGGGCGTGGGCGGCGGCCTCGGCGGGGTCCACCAGGGCCGCGAAGCCGCCGGGGCGGTGCCGTACGAGAGGGGCGCGGGTCGCCTGCGCCCGGCGCAGCGCCCGCGCCGCCTGGGCGTCGGCCGCGGCCAGAGCGTCCGGCTCTGCGGCCGCGCTCACCCCGAGCGTCCATCCCTCCTGTGCGGTGACGGCGGCGGAGCCTGGCAGGAGAAGCCGTATGGTTCCGGAGCGTCCAGAGCCCGTGTCCCCGGCGTCCACCAGCTGCGTCCCCAGGGCCGCCGCCAAGGCGCCCGCGGCGAAGGGGGTGCCGTCGCCGCCGTGGGCGTGGACCACCGTCCAGGGGCCCGCGCCCAGGGCGGGGGCCGCCTCGGCCGGGGGTGTGCCGAGCAGCAGGCGCACCAGGGCCGTGTCCCGGGCCGAGACGTCCGCGCCGCGGTGCGGGGCGGTCAGCAGGGAGAGCAGGACGACCGCCACCCCGGCGATCGTGTGGTCGGACGCCTCCCGCCGCTCGGCCGCCACACCCAGCGCGAGACCGTCGCCGCCGCCCAGCGCGTAGGCCGCCAGCCGCATCCCTCCGCCGTCCCCGCTCGCGGACGCCGGGCCGCCGGGGCGCGGCCCCACCACGCCCGCCAGGTCCCGCAGCGCCGCCTCCGCCTCCGCCCCGATCGCCCGGCCCGCCGCCGCGTACGCGGTGCCGTCCGCCGCGTAGAGCACCGCGCGTCCGCCGAGCCGGGACGCCAGCGCGCCGAGGACCGCCGGGACGGGGGCCGGCCGGGCGGCCGCCGTGGCCAGCGACTGCTGCGCCTCGGTCACCCGGCGCAGCTCCCGGTGCCGGGCCTCCGCCATCAGCCGCCACACCGCCCGGGCCACTGCCGTGAACGGCGTGTGCGGAGGCACTTCGAGCAGCGGCAGCCCATGGCGCTCGCAGGCCGACACGAGCTCCGCCGGAACCGTGTCGTGGACCGGTGCGACCCCGAAGCCGAGCGCCGCGGCCCCCGCCTCCACCACCCGCTCGACGTAGAGCGCGGGATTCGTCAGCTGGACGCCCGCCGTCATCAGCAGCTCGCCGCCCAGCAGATACGGATACGGGTCGGCCATCTCGGAGGTGTGCACCCAGTGGATGGACGCGTCGTCGGGCCCGGCGAGCAGCCGCAGGCCGAGGTCCTGGCGGCCGAGCAGTGCGGCCAGCGAGACCGGTGGGGCCGGTGGGGCCGGTGGTGTGGGCGTGGGCTCCTGCGCGGGCATGGGGTGTGGACCTTTCGTACATCGGCCTAGCGAGGCGATGGATGAAACGTACGCTTCAGGGTCGCTTTCCGGCCACCTACTGTCGTCCCATCCAGAGGCCGCGGGTACGGGCGGATGTCCCCGCGATCAGTCACTGGAGTCACTCCACCCGCACGACACGCCACCGAAGTGAACGAGGGAGGGCCCCATGGCCGTCGACTACACAGTGATCGTCCTGTACTTGGCCGGCATGCTCGCGATGGGCTGGTGGGGCATGCGCCGCGCCAAGTCCAAGAGCGAGTTCCTGGTGGCGGGTCGCCGGCTCGGTCCCTGGATGTACTCCGGGACCATGGCCGCCATCGTCCTCGGCGGCGCCTCGACCATCGGCGGCGTGGGTCTCGGCTACAAGTACGGCCTCTCCGGTGCCTGGATGGTCTTCGCCATCGGCCTCGGACTGCTGGCGCTGAGCATCTTCTTCTCCGCCCGCATCGCCCGGCTGAAGGTCTACACCGTCTCCGAGATGCTCGACCTGCGCTACGGCGGCAAGGCCGGTGTCATCTCGGGCGTGGTCATGTGGGCGTACACGCTGATGCTCGCCGTCACCTCCACCATCGCGTACGCCACCATCTTCGACGTCCTCTTCGACCTGCCCCGCACCCTCGCGATCGTCCTCGGCGGCGCCATCGTCGTCGCGTACTCGACGCTCGGCGGCATGTGGTCCATCACCCTCACCGACATGGTGCAGTTCGTGGTGAAGACCATCGGCGTGCTGATCCTGCTGCTGCCCATCGCCGTGATCAAGGCCGGCGGCTTCGCCGAGATGAAGGCCCAGCTGCCCACCGAGTACTTCGCACCGCTCGGCATCGGCGGCGAGACGATCTTCACGTACGTGCTGATCTACACCTTCGGCATGCTCATCGGTCAGGACATCTGGCAGCGGGTCTTCACCGCCCGGACCGACAAGGTCGCCAAGTGGGGCGGCACCGTCGCCGGTACCTACTGTCTCGTGTACGCCCTGGCCGGCGCCGTCATCGGCACCGCGGCCAAGGTGCTCTACCCGAACCTGCCCAGCGCCGACGACGCCTTCGCGACCATCGTCAAGGACGAACTGCCCATGGGTGTGCGGGGCCTGGTCCTCGCCGCCGCGCTCGCCGCCGTCATGTCGACCTCCTCCGGCGCGCTCATCGCCTGCGCCACCGTCGCCAACAACGACATCTGGTCGCGGCTGCGCGGCCTGACCACCGGCAACGGCGGCGAGGACCACGACGAGGTGAAGGGCAACCGCCTCTTCATCCTGCTCATGGGCATCGCCACCATCTGCATCGCCATCGCCCTGAACGACGTCGTCCAGGCCCTCACCGTCGCCTACAACCTGCTGGTCGGCGGACTGCTCGTGCCGATCCTCGGCGGCCTGCTGTGGCGCCGCGGCACCGTGCAGGGAGCCCTTGCCGCGGTCACCGTCGGCGGCCTGTCCGTCATTGGCCTGATGTGGGCTTACGGAATCCTGGCAAATGAGCCTGTTTACTATGGTTTGTTGGCCTCGCTCGCCGCGTATGTGATCGTTTCCCTGGCGACCCGCCCGACGGACGCCGCCGTGCTCGCGAACTGGCGTGCCCGGCTGGCGGGCCAGGACCCCGAAGCCGCCGAAGCCGACGAGACGCCGGAGACCGTGCCGGCCGCCTCGACCGGCTGACGCACCCGCAGACTCCCGGCCGGGGGCCCCGAGACCCGAGGCCCCCGACCGGACCCCACCGATACACCCCAGGAGGACCCGACCATGAGCAGCAGCGACCAGAACGCCTTCCGCGGCCCGATCGACTCGTCCCGCATCCCGCGGTACGCCGGTCCCGCGACGTTCGCCCGGCTGCCGCGACTCGACGAGGTCGGCACCGCCGACGTCGCCGTGGTCGGCGTGCCCTTCGACAGCGGCGTCTCCTACCGCCCCGGCGCCCGCTTCGGCGGCAACGCGATCCGCGAGGCCTCCCGCCTCCTGCGCCCGTACAACCCGGCGCAGGACGCCTCGCCGTTCGCCCTCGCTCAGGTCGCCGACGCCGGTGACATCGCCGCCAACCCGTTCAACATCAACGAGGCCGTCGAGACGATCGAGGCCGCGGCCGACGACCTGCTCGGCACCGGCGCGCGGATGATGACCCTCGGCGGCGACCACACCATCGCGCTGCCGCTGCTGCGCTCCGTCGCCAAGAAGCACGGCCCGGTCGCCCTGCTCCACTTCGACGCGCACCTCGACACCTGGGACACCTACTTCGGCGCCGAGTACACCCACGGCACCCCGTTCCGCCGCGCCGTCGAGGAGGGCATCCTCGACACCGAGGCGCTCTCCCACGTCGGCACGCGCGGCCCGCTCTACGGCAAGCAGGACCTCACCGACGACGAGAAGATGGGCTTCGGCATCGTCACCTCGGCGGACATCTACCGCCGTGGCGCCGACGAGGTCGCCGACCAGCTGCGCCAGCGCATCGGCGACCGCCCGCTGTACATCTCCATCGACATCGACTGCCTCGACCCGGCCCACGCGCCCGGCACCGGCACCCCGGAGGCGGGCGGCATGACCTCCCGCGAGCTCCTGGAGATCCTGCGCGGGCTGTCCTCCTGCAACCTGGTCTCCGCGGACGTCGTCGAGGTCGCCCCGGCCTACGACCACGCCGAGATCACCGCCGTCGCCGCCTCGCACACGGCGTACGAGCTGACGACGATCATGTCCCGCCAGATCGCGGCGGCCCGCGAGGCGAAGTAGCCTTCCGCGGCGCGGGTCGGGCGATGCCCGCCCCGCGCCGCTTTCGGGTGGTGGTCATTCGTTCCGCAGGGCTGGGGGTCCCCCAGCCCTGCGAGGGTGGGCACACCCGACCACCGGCCCGCACCCGACCACGCCACGCCCCGAGGGACCCGCCATGACCCACGACCACGACCTGGTCCTGCGCCCGACCGCCGCACAGACGGAGGCCGCGCTCAACCCGCCCGCGGGGCGGAACGGCGGCGACCTCGTCGTCGAGACCCTCTCCGGTCTCGGCGCCACCACCGTCTTCGGCCTGCCCGGCCAGCACGCCCTCGGCATGTTCGACGCGCTGCGCCGCTCCTCGCTCAGGTACGTCGGACTGCGCGTCGAGAACAACGCGGGCTTCGCGGCCGACGCGTACGGCCGGATGACCGGCGAGGCGGCCCCGCTGCTGCTCTCCACCGGCCCCGGCGCCCTGATGTCGCTCGCCGCGCTCCAGGAGGCGGCCGCCGCCTCCGCCCCCGTCCTCGCGATCGGCAGCCAGATCCCGGTGGCCGGCCTCGGCGGCGGGCGGCACGGCTACCTCCATGAACTGCGCGACCAGCAGGCGTCCTTCCGGGACATCGTGAAGTCGGTGCACACCGTCCGTACGCAGTCCCAGATCCCCTCCGCCATCGCGGCGGCCTGGGAGTCGGCGCTGACCGCCCCGCACGGCCCGGTCTGGGTGGAGATCCCGCAGGACGTGCTGCTCGCCGAGACCTCGCTGCCGGTCGTCACGGCGATGGACGCGACGCCCGAGGACGTCGTCCCGCGCCCCGAGCTGACGGCGGTCGCGGCCCATCTCCTCGCGAACGCCGAGCGGCCCGCGATCATCGCCGGCGGCGGAGTCGTCCGCTCCGACGCGTCCGGCAAGCTGCGCGCCCTCGCCGAGCGGATCGACGCGCCCGTGGTCACCACCTTCGGCGGCAAGGGCGCCTTCCCCTGGGAGCACCCGCTCTCGCTGCAGTCCTGGCTGGAGGACCGGCACACCACCGACTTCCTGGAGAACGCGGACGTCCTGCTGGTCGTCGGCTCCGGCCTCGGCGAGCTGTCCTCGAACTACCACACCTTCGCCCCGCGCGGCCGGGTGATCCAGATCGAGGCGGACGCGGGCAAGCTGGAGTCCAACCACCCGGCGCTCGGCATCCACGCCGACGCCCGCCTGGCGCTCTCGGCGCTCCTGGAGACGGTGCCGGTACGGGAGGACTCCGCCGCCCCCGAGCGCGTGCGGGCGGTCCTGTCGAAGGTCCGGGACCGGATCGCGGCCCAGGACCTCGGTCTGGAGCAGCGGATCGTCGCCTCGGTCCGCGAGGCGCTCCCGGACACGTCCCCCAGCTTCTGGGACATGACGATCCTCGCCTACTGGGCCTGGTCGGCCTTCGACGCACGCCACCCCAACACCATGCACTCCGCCCAGGGCGCCGGCGGCCTCGGCTACGGCTTCCCCGCGGCCCTCGGCGCGGCGGCGGCCGACCCGACCCGGCCGGTCCTCGCGGTCTCGGGGGACGGCGGCGCGATGTATTCGATCGCCGAGCTGGCGACGGCGAAGCAGTACGGCTCCGACGTCACCTGGCTGATCGTGGACGACGGCGGCTACGGCATCCTGCGCGAGTACATGACGGACGCCTTCGGCGAGGCCACGGCCACCGAACTCGCCCGCCCGGACTTCGTCGCCCTGGCGGAATCCTTCGGCGTCCCCGCGGTCCGCACGACACCGGAATCCCTGACGGCCGACCTGACGAAGGCCCTGGCGACCCCGGGCCCGTCGGTCGTGGTGCTTCCGGCGCTGCTGCGGATGTTCGAGCCGACGCACCTCTGATCGAAATCTGACCCAACCGGTCGGTAACTGAGCGTGATGACCGTCGTTCTTGTATGTACCGTCAAGTAGGCATATTCTATTGGCAAATGCACTGATGTGGCCTATTCGCACGGTCCCGACCGATTACGTTCAGTAATCAGCGCAGTGTGTGTACCTCTAATGAGGTGAAGCCTCATGCGTCGTCATTCCGCGTTCCTGCTGCCCGCAGGGGTGGCCATAGCCATCGTGGGCTTCCTCGCCCCCACCGCCGAGGCGGGAAGCGCCCACTTCGTCGGCACGCCGACCGTGACCGCCTCCGGTAGCACCCTGACCGTCAAGGGCAAGGAAGCTGGACTCGGCAACCTGGAGCAGATCAACGTCACGGTCACCGCCGACGCCCAGTGCGTCAACAAGGGCGGCAACAAGCCGTCGGCCGAGAACAAGCAGGCCTTCGGTGGCGGCGGCCAGTTCCCGGTCCAGAACGGTAAGGCCAACTTCAGCGTCACGGTCACCGCCAACTTCAAGCCGGCGTGCAGCCCGCCGATGACCCTGGTCTGGACCAATGTCGTCGTCTCCGACGCGGCCAACGGTCTCTCCGTGACCTTCCCCGGTCCCTTCTAGTCCCCCGGCCCCTCCGGTCTCCGGTCCTAGGACCAGGGACCGGACCTGTGTCCGACTTTGTTGCGGCGGGATGAAATCCCACCCCAACCGCGTTGGAGCCTTCCGGTAGAGCAGGACGAACGGGAGGAACCACGTGGCCGCGGCGGGGCAGAAACAGCAGGGCTGGGCGCGCAGACTGGCCGGTTACGCGTGGCGGTACCGGACCAATGTGGTGCTCGCGCTCGGGTCCTCCCTGGCCGGGATGGCCGTCCTCGCACTCGTACCGCTCATCACCAAGGTGATCATCGACGACGTCATCGGCGCGAAGACCCGGTCTCTCGGCGTCTGGACCGGCCTCCTCATCGCCGCCGCCCTCGTCGTCTACGTCCTCACCTACGTCCGCCGCTACTACGGCGGCCGGCTCGCCCTCGACGTCCAGCACGACCTCCGTACCGAGATGTTCGGCACGATCACCCGGCTCGACGGCCGGCGGCAGGACGAGCTGTCCACCGGGCAGGTCGTCGGGCGGGCGACGAGCGACCTCCAGCTCATCCAGGGCCTTCTTTTCATGCTCCCGATGACGATCGGGAACATCCTGCTCTTCCTGATCTCCCTGGCCGTCATGGCCTGGCTCTCCCTCCCGCTCACCCTCGTCGCCCTCGCCGTCGCCCCCGCCCTCTGGTTCATCGCCAAGCGCAGCCGCACCCGCCTCCACCCCGCCACCTGGTACGCCCAGGCGCAGGCCGCTGCCGTCGCCGGGGTCGTCGACGGATCCGTGACCGGCGTCCGGGTCGTCAAGGGCTTCGGGCAGGAGGACCAGGAGACCGGCAAGATCCGCGACGCCAGCCGCAAGCTCTTCGCCGGCCGGCTCCGCACGATCCGGCTCAACTCGAAGTACACCCCGGCCCTCCAGGCCGTCCCGGCCCTCGGCCAGGTCGCCGTCCTCGCGCTCGGCGGCTGGCTCGCCACCCGCGGCCAGATCACGCTCGGCACCTTCGTCGCCTTCTCCGCCTACCTCGCCTCGCTCATCGGCCCGGTCCGGATGCTCGCCATGGTCCTCACCGTCGGCCAGCAGGCCCGCGCGGGCGTCGACCGCGTCCTGGAGCTCATCGACACCGAGCCGGTGATCAAGGACGGGACGAAGGAGCTGCCGGCGGACGCCGAGGCCACCGTCGAGTTCGACGACGTCGGCTTCGCCTACGAGGACGGGCGCCCCGTCCTCGACGGCTTCTCCCTCGAGATCCGTGCCGGCGAGACCGTCGCCGTCGTCGGCGCCTCCGGCTCCGGCAAGTCCACCGTCTCGCTCCTGCTGCCCCGCTTCTACGACGTCACCCACGGCGCCGTCCTCGTCGGCGGCCACGACGTCCGCGAGCTCACCCTCGACTCCCTGCGCGCCGCCATCGGACTCGTCCCCGAGGACAGCTTCCTGTTCTCCGACACCGTCCGCGCCAACATTGCTTACGGCCATCCGGACGCCACCCAGGAGCAGATCGAGTCCGCCGCGCGCGCCGCCCAGGCGGACCGTTTCATCGCCGAGCTGCCCGAGGGATACGACACCAAGGTCGGCGAGCACGGCCTCACCCTCTCCGGCGGCCAGCGCCAGCGGATCGCCCTCGCCCGCGCCATCCTCACCGACCCCCGGCTGCTCCTCCTCGACGACGCCACCTCCGCCGTCGACGCGCGCGTGGAGCACGAGATCCACGAGGCCCTCGCCTCCGTGATGGCCGGCCGCACCACGCTCCTCATCGCCCACCGCCGCTCCACCCTCGGCCTCGCCGACCGGATCGCCGTCCTCGACGACGGCCGGCTCTCCGACATCGGCACGCACGAGGAGCTGGAGGAGCGCTCCGCCCTCTACCGACAGCTCCTCACCGACCCCGACGAGCTCGGCGGCGTCTCGCCCGGACACACCGTGGCGATGGAGGTGCCGGAGGACCGCACCCTGCGCGCCGAGCTGGACGCCGAGTTCGACGCCGAGCGCGGCATCACCCCCACCCTCTGGGTACGGGAGGAATCCGCCGCCGAGGAGTCCTCGGCCCCCGGAGCCACCCCCGAGCTGCTCGCCGCCGTCGAGGCGCTCCCGCCCGCCACGGACACCCCGGACGTCGACGAGGCACGGGCCGTCACCCCCGAGGAGTCCTACGGACTGCGCCGGCTGCTGCGCGGCTTCGGCATCCCCCTGCTCATCAGCCTCGGACTCGTCGCCGTCGACGCCGGCATGGGCCTGCTGCTGCCGATCCTGATCCGGCACGGCATCGACGACGGCGTGAACAAGCTCGCCATGGGTGCCGTCTGGGCTGCCTCGGCGCTCGCCCTGCTGACCGTCGTCGTGCAGTGGTTCGCCCAGACCGCCGAGATCAAGATGACCGGCCGCACCGGCGAACGCGTCCTCTACGCCCTGCGCCTGAAGATCTTCGCCCAGCTCCAGCGGCTCGGCCTCGACTACTACGAGCGCGAGCTGACCGGCCGGATCATGACCCGGATGACGACGGACGTGGACGCGCTGTCCACCTTCCTCCAGACCGGGCTCGTCACCGCGTTCGTCTCCGTCACGACCTTCTTCGGGATCATGGGCGCGCTGCTCGTCCTCGACCTCCAGCTCGCCCTGGTCGTCTTCGCGACGCTCCCGGTGCTCGCCGTCGCCACGTACTTCTTCCGCCGCTCCAGCGTGAAGGCGTACGAGCTGGCACGGGAGCGGATCAGCGTCGTCAACGCCGACCTCCAGGAGTCGGTCTCCGGCCTCCGGATCGTCCAGGCCTTCCGCCGCGAGCGCTCGGGCGCCGCCCGGTTCGCGGCCCGCAGCGACGAGTACCGCCAGGCCCGGGTCCGCGGACAGTGGCTGATCTCGATCTACTTCCCCTTCGTCACGCTGCTGTCGTCCGTGGCCGCCGCGGCCGTCATGATCGTCGGCGCGAACCGCATCGAGGCCGGGACGCTGACCACCGGCGCGCTCGTCGCCTACCTCCTCTACATCGACCTCTTCTTCGCGCCCGTGCAGCAGCTCTCGCAGGTCTTCGACGGCTACCAGCAGGCCGCCGTCTCCCTGAAGCGGATGCAGGAGCTGCTCCGGGAGCCGACGTCGACGGCCGCCGCCGACGAGCCCCTGGACGTGCTCTCGCTGCGCGGCGAGATCGCCTTCGAGGACGTCTCCTTCGCTTACGGCAACGAGGAGGAGGCGCTGACCGGGATCGATCTGCGCATCCCCGCCGGGCAGACCGTCGCCTTCGTCGGCGAGACCGGCGCCGGGAAGTCCACGCTGGTCAAACTGGTCGCACGGTTCTACGACCCCACCGCCGGGCGGGTCACGGCCGACGGCACCGACCTCAGGGACCTGGACATCACCTCGTACCGCCACCGGCTCGGAGTCGTGCCCCAGGAGGCGTACCTCTTCGCCGGGACGGTCCGCGACGCCATCGCCTACGGCCGGCCGGAGGCGACCGACGCCGAGGTCGAGGCGGCGGCGCGCGCGGTCGGCGCCCACGACATGATCGCGACCCTGGACGGCGGCTACCTCCACGAGGTCGCCGAGCGCGGCCGCAACCTCTCGGCGGGCCAGCGGCAGCTGATCGCGCTGGCCCGCGCCGAACTCGTCGACCCGGACATCCTGCTCCTCGACGAGGCCACGGCCGCCCTCGACCTGGCCACCGAGGCCCAGGTCAACCAGGCCACCGACCGCCTCGCCGGCCGCCGTACGACGCTGGTCGTCGCCCACCGGCTCACCACGGCCGCCCGCGCGGACCGGGTGATCCTCATGGCGCACGGCCGCGTCGCGGAGGACGGCACCCACGACGAACTGCTCGCGCGGGGCGGCGAGTACGCGGAGCTGTGGCGGACGTTCATCGGCGAGGAGGAGCCGGCGACGGCGGTCTGAGTACGATCGCGGATTCCGCCGCCCGCCGGGGCGGGGGTTGAATCGGGCCATGAGCAACGAGCACCCCGTCCGCGCCAAGGCCGCGTCCGGCCCCGGCGACGCCGTCCGCCCGGACCCGGCGGCCTACCGGCTGCGCACCCGCGCCCTGTGGTGCGGACTGGCCCTCGCGCCCGCGACCGTCCTGGTCGTGTTCCTGAGCCTGACCACGCCCGAGGGCTCCGGCTGCGTCCTCAACGGCGACTGCGGCACCACCCCCGGCTGGGCGTACCTCACCACCCTCGCCATCGCGGCCGGCTCCTGGATCCACGCCCTCTGCACCCCGGACGGCCCCGCCCCCGCGTCCTCCCGCAAGGCCGCGTTCTGGGCGATGATCGGCGCGGAGTGCGTCTTTCTCCTTCTCGTCCTCGCCTACTTCGGCGGTTAGTGGCCCGAATCCGAGCCGCCCCCGGGGACGCCCGTGCCACTCGGGCTCTGGTTGTCGATGAGGACGACCGGGGGATTGCCACTGAGCTGCTGCCAGATCGTCACCAGCGCCACCACCTGGGCGACGAACAGCGCGACCTGCGCCGACGCCGTTCGCATCTGGTACAGGGAGAGCAGCAGACCCGTCCTGGTCGGCCAGTAGTGCCGCTCCTGCCGGAACGTGTCGATGTCCAGGAGCATGCCCGTCGTCGTCAGCACGAGCAGCATGAACGCCCCGCGCAGCAGCCCCGCGTCGGTCGGCTGGTGGACCAGTACGTTGCCCAACTGGTCCACCAGGAACGGCAGGGCGTAGACGACCGCGAGATAGAACCCGCGGCCCGGGCCACGGCGCCCCGGCAGGACCCGCCACAGCGCACCCAGCGTGAACCCCGCCCCCGCCCAGATCAGCAACTCGCCCATGACGTACGTCAGCACGCTCACGAAGCCGAACTGCTCGCTGAACTTGTCGGTCCACAGCGTGCCCCGGACCTGGTCGGCCCAGAACATCACCCCGATGGCGGGCAGCCCGACCAGGGCGGCGACGGCCGCCGCACGGCAGGCGTTTGCCCACCAGGAGGCCCTCGGACCCCAGGCCAGCGCCAGCTCCACGGGACCGACCGAGTGCGGCAGCGGAACGCGGTCGTGTGGACGACGTGGATGCGGCGGGGTCCACCGATGCAGCCGGTCCAGCTTCCGTTCGATGGCCGCCCGCTCGCCCTCGGTCTGCCCCTGTTCGAGGCGGCGCAGCTCCGCGTGCAGCTCGCGGTGCTGACGTGCCATGTGCATGATCCTGGTCCGGTCGTGTTCCCCAACGACCTGATGGAGGGGCCCACCGGGGGTCAGCTGCCGGGCAAGTACCGCGTACTTCCGGCCGAAGGCCAACAGGACGGTCAGCGAAGACCACAGGACGGCGAGCGACAGCAGGAACAGCGGCACACCGCCGTACAGGCCCACGATGGGAGCCACGTCCACCAGGAAGAACAGCTTGAGCAGCGCCAGTTCGCGCGGCCGCAGGACCTCGCCGTCGTAGCCGGGGGCACCCTGCCAGGACCGGGCCACGGCGACGAACGCGAAGGCCATCGTCCCCCACCAGGCGGTGGCGGGCGCCCAGTCGGCGAAGTTGGAGGGAAACCACCGCTGGTCATTGAAGATCGTGGCCGACCGGAACAGGGCGTAGTCCGCCGTCCCGCTCTCGTCGGCCAGCCAGGACACCCGGTCCCACCAGTTCTCCGCGGCCAGGAAGCTGCCGGCGGCCACGGCGCACGATGCCAGCGCGAGGACGGCGAGGACCGTCCAGGGGAAACGGCCGCGGCACGCGGGTCCCGCGGTCAAGCCTGCGGCCGAGGACCGCCACAGCCGCAGACACACGCTCACCACGCCCACCAGCCAGACGAACACCAGGGCGGCGTCGGCGAGGGCGTACCAGTACATCCCTCCCGCCGCGGTGAACACCTCGACCTCGACGGGGTCGTCCACCCAGTACAGCACCATCAGAGGCGGCAGCCCGAAGAGCGTCGGCCACAGCGCCACGGCACCGGCATATCCCAGCGCGAGGGCGACGGCGGCGACAGCGGCACGGCCGGGTCGGCCGAGTACGCACAGCAGCGCGCCCAGGGCGGCCGTCAGGACCAGATGGACCGCAAGCCGGTGATCCGTGAACCACGTACCGGCGCCGGTCTCCGAGAGATGGCTCAGCACATGGTCGTCGCCGACATGGGCCAGCAGGATTACGAACCACACCCAGGCGAGCGATCGGAGGTTCCGTCGTGCCGCCTCTTCAGCCGGCGTGGGCAGGGCGAGGGGAGGCTGGTGCCGGAGCCGTCGGAGCAGTATCAGCGTCATGACGAAGACGACGACGTCCCAGGACATCCAGCCCAGGGCACCGGCTGTGGTCCAGGGGTAGCTCGACCAGCGAGCGGCGTTCGCCTTGGTCGCGGGCGGCTGCAACTCCAGACGCAGACCGGGCGGCGGACCCACGGCCTTCTCCGCGCCGGTCCACGTCAGTTCGGTCGAGGACCCCACCGTCGGCGCCGGGACCACGGACCGGGCCGGCTGCCCTCCCAGGTCGATCCGCACCCGGGCCCAGCGGGACTGCGTCAGAGCGTCGGGTGGCACGAGCTCCATGTGCCAGGTGCGGTTGCCCGCGTCGATGCGCCACGGCCCGACATCGCGAATGCCCTTCGCGGACACCCAGGTGGTGGTCTGCTGTTCCACCGTGACCCAGGTCGTGTCAGCCGTGACCCGGGGCTGCTTGTACTGCCATTCCGTGTCGCGGTACTGGATCGTGTCCACCGAGGACCGCAGCAGACAACGCATGGCCGTCCGGTACTCCTCGGTGTCCCGGTTCAGGAGCAGCGAGGACGCCCACATCCAGCCTCGCGGCACCTTGACCACGACGACACTGGTCACCTTGGTCGAGTACTGCCCATCGTGCGCGATCCGCACCGACGCGTCGACCTCGGCACGGCTCAGCGTCCGTTTGACGCACGCGTTGTCCGGCGGCTCCTCCGCGGCGTACGCCGTCCCCGACGACGCCGCACCGAAGGCCAGCACGAGCAGCACGAACAAGGCCGCGAGAGAGCAGATCGCCCGTGCGGACGCCCCGCGTGATGACCGTAAGAAACCCACCCCTGCGAAACCCACCCCTGAGAACCGCACCCCTGAGAACCCCACCCGTCCCTCGATCCGAGCAGGAAAGCGTATCGAATGACGGCAACCGAACCGGCGCCCTCTGCGTCGTACGCATGTATGACAGGAGTCGAGGGAGGGGTGCGTGTGTTCGGTGAGGTTCGGGCGGCTCGGCGGCCCCTCGCGTATCTGGTCGCCCTGCTGCTCGCCGTCGGCGCTCTCTCCCTCGGCGGACCCGTCACCGCGTCCGCCGACGCCGCCTCGCTCTGCAGCGGCCGGCCCACCAAGACGGTCGGCTTCGGCACCGGTGAGCTGCGCCTCTACCGCAGCCGCCAGTACGTCTGCGCCCTCACCGTCGCCAAGGTCCCCGGCCCGCGCCGCGCGATGTCCGTCGCCCTCCAGCCCCGTGGCGGGCGGCCCGCCGTCGACAGCGGGCGCTTCACCCGCCAGGCGGGGCCCGTCACCGTGCACGCCCTCAACCGGTGCGTCCGCGCCACCGGTTCCGTCGCCGGCCGGAGCGGGGCGACGGGGTGGGTTCTGTGCTGAACCCGTGATGAAACCTGTGCCCTTGCGAAGGTAAGGGCCAACTGGGTCTGGCAGCACCCACGTTGCCCCCGCTAGGTTCGCGACACCGTTGTGAATCAAGGGGAGGGTCAATGCGTAAGTCGCTGAGATGGCTGGCGTCGCTCACGGTGCTCATAGGCACCGTCGGTGCGACCGGCGCGGCTACCGCCGCGGAGCCGGCCACCGGCACGTTCGGCGGTGCGGCCGCCGAGGCGTCCGCCACCACGGACATCAAGGACCGCATCCTGGCGATCCCCGGGATGAGCCTCATCGAGGAGAAGCCGTACGCCGGCTACCGCTTCTTCATCCTCGACTACACCCAGCCGATCGACCACCGCCGCCCGTGGAAGGGCACGTTCAAGCAGCGGATCTCCGTCCTCCACAAGGACACCGACCGCCCGACCGTCTTCCACACCAGCGGCTACTCGCTGAGCACCAACCCCAGCCGCCGTGAGCCCACCCGGATCATCGACGGCAACCAGGTCTCCATGGAGTACCGGTACTTCACGCCGTCGCGGCCGCAGCCCGCCGACTGGTCCAAGCTGGACATCTGGCAGGCCGCGAGCGACCAACACCGCATCTTCACCGCCCTGAAGAAGATCTACGGGCAGAAGTGGCTCTCCACCGGCGCCTCCAAGGGCGGCATGACGGCCACCTACTACGAGCGCTTCTACCCGCGCGACATGGACGGCGTCGTCGCGTACGTCGCGCCCAACGACGTGGTGAACAAGGAGGACTCGGCGTACGACAGGTTCTTCGAGACCGTCGGGACCAAGGAGTGCCGCGACCGCCTCAACGC
The DNA here is from genome assembly GCF_040645695.1 of Streptomyces sp. NPDC046712. NCBI lineage: Bacteria > Bacillati > Actinomycetota > Actinomycetes > Kitasatosporales > Streptomycetaceae > Streptomyces > Streptomyces sp. NPDC046712. Next base: position 155,698 of record NZ_JBEYYW010000006.1, read on the forward strand.
GATGCAGCGCGAGGCGCTCGTCCGCCGCGAGCCGCTCCAGAAGAAGTACAAGGCGTGGGCCGAGTCCGAGGGCGCCACCTTCAACACGGTCGGCTCCCTCGACAAGGCGTACGAGGCCGTCGTCCTCGACTTCGTCTGGGGCTTCTGGCAGTACTCCAACGAGGCCGACTGCGCCTCGATCCCGGACGCCGCCACGGCGACCGACGACGCGGTGTACGAGACCATCGACGCCATCTCCGGCTGGTCCTTCTACACCGACCAGGGCCTGGAGCCGTACACCCCGTACTACTACCAGGCGGCGACCCAGCTCGGCTCGCCCAGCATCAAGCTGCCGCACCTCGACGGCCTGACCCGCTACGGCTACCAGCCCGCGCGGAACTTCGTGCCGCGCGAGATCCCGATGACGTTCCAGCCGTGGGCCATGCGGGACGTCGACGACTGGGTCCGCAAGAACGCGAACCAGATGCTGTTCGTCTACGGGGCCAACGACCCGTGGGGAGCCGAGCCGTTCCGCCTCGGCAAGGGCGTCCGTGACAGCTATGTCTACACGGCCCCGGGCGCCAACCACGGCGCCCAGGTCGCGGGTCTCGTCGAGGACGAGCGCGCCAAGGCCACGGCGCGCATCCTCGCCTGGGCCGGGGTCGACGCCCCGACGGCCGCCGCCGCGCAGCCGCTGGCCCGCTTCGACGCCCGCCTGGACAAGGCGGTCGACGAGGAGCTGAGCCGGGAGCACGGCATCCGCCCGTAGCCCCGCGTCCGCAGCCGCGCGTCCGTAGCGACGAGTGACTGCGCCCGGCGGTGTCACAGCCGCCGGGCGCAGCCCACCGGCCTCTCCCCACCCAGCGCCACGTACAGCGCCGTCGACGACGGGCAGCGGTCGCGGCCGGTGACCGCGGAGGCGACCCGGTACACGGGCGGGTGCTCGCCGGAGCCGTCGCAGGCGGTCTCCTTCACCTGACCGCCGCGGGATGCGGAGAGGCAGTCCCCGACGACCGTGCGCGGACCTCCGCCCCGGCCCGGGTCGCCCGGATGCGGCGGTTCCAGATTGCGCATGCACGCGTACCCCTGCGGCACCGTGCCGTCGCCGTTCTCGTCCGCCGCCGAGCGGTTCTCCGAGACGTGCAGGACGAAGTCCGTGGTGGCCGGGCATATCGCACCGGCGGACGTCCCCGGCGCCTGCCCCTCGTACCGGGTCGTCACCCGTGCCGCCGCCTTCTCGCTGGTGCACGGCACCTCGCGGTACACCTCGCCGCGGGTGGAACAGTCCCCTGGCCCGAGGAACACCGCCCCGTGGTCGGCGGGCGAGGTCGTGTACGTGACGGGACCCGGCGGCCTGGCGTCCGACACCTGCTGACACCCGGTCGTCGTGAGCAGCAGGACACCGATCACCCCCACCCCGCTCCTCAGAGCGCGCATGAAAAGACCCCCCGATCTCCGCGTCCAGCGTGACCCGCCGCAGCGGGCCACGCCAGGGAGAACGGGGGGTCTGCGTCCTCAGTTACGTTTCGCGTAGGACAGGCCGTGGCCGACCGGGTACAGCACCTGCGCCGGATCGTCCGCCCGCTGGACGGGGACGGGCAGACACCCCTGCGGCCGGGCGTGGCCGGCGATCACCCGGACCGCGGCCCGCAGTTCGACATCGGTCCAGGAGTACGCGGCGACGGTCGCCCGCTGCCCGCTGAGCCTGGCGATGTCGTACGGGTTGCGGATCGCGACCGTCACGACCGGCACACCGGTGGCGACGAGCCGGGAGACCAGGGTGCGCTGCGGGCTGGTCGCCGAGACGTTGTACGTGCCCACCACGACGACGTCCTTGCCGGCCGCCGCGGCCACCGCCTCGTCGATCTTCGCCGCGGTCGGGGTGATCCCGGTCGACAACGCCGTGGCGGTGAAGCCGAGTTCGGTGAAGGCGGTGGCGAGGGTGGTGGTCGGGGGGCCGGTGGTGCCGGACGGCGAGGCCGGATCGGCGCCGACGACCAGCACGTCGCCGTGGCTGAGCCGGCTGATCGGCAGGAACCCTCCCTCGTTGAGGAGCAGAGTGGTGGTCCCCTCGGCGATCCGGTCGGCCTGGGCCAGGTGGTCGGCGGTGCCGACCGTACGGTCCACTCCGGCGGCGGTGACGAACGGCTTGCGGAACAGCCCCAGCTTCGCCTTGAGGCGCAGAATCCGCAGGATCGATTCGTCGAGCCGGGCCTCGGTGAGTTCGCCGTTCTTGACGGCCTGGAGGACCGCGTTCCAGGCGATGTCCAGCTTCGGCGGGTTGAGCAGCTGGTCGACCCCGGCCTTCAACGCCAGGACCGGCACGCGGTCGTCGCCGTACTTCGTCCGGACGCCCTCCATGCCGAGCGAGTCCGTCACGACCACGCCGTCGTAGCCGAGTTGCTCGCGCAGGATGCCGGTCAGGATGGGGCGGGAGAGCGTCGCCGGGTCCTCGCTCGGGTCGAGCGCGGGCACGACGATGTGCGCGGTCATGATCGAGTCGATGCCGGCGGCGATCGCGGACCGGAACGGCGGGGCGTCCAGCTCGGCCCACTGCGCGCGGGTGTGCGTGATGGTCGGCAGGCCGTAGTGGCTGTCGACGGCCGTGTCGCCGTGTCCGGGGAAGTGCTTGGAGGTCGCCGCGACCCCGGCCCGCTGATAGCCCTTGACCTGGGCGGCGACCAGGTCGGCGACGGCCTGCGGGTCGGAGCCGTAGGAGCGGACCCCGATGACGGGGTTGGCGGGATTGACGTTGACGTCCGCGACCGGCGCGTAGTTCTGCCGGATGCCGACGGCGGCCAGCTCGGCGCCCGCGATCTGCGCGGCCCTGCGGGCGTCGGAGTGCGAGCCTCCGGCGCCGAGGGCCATGGCGCCGGGCAGCAGGGTGGCGGGCTCGCCGACCCGGCAGACGATGCCGTGCTCCTGGTCGGTGGAGATCAGCAGGGGGAGGGGCGTCGGCTGGGCCAGGCCCGCCCGCTGGATGCCGTTGGAGAGCTCGGCGATCTGGTGCGGGTCGCGGGTGTTGTGCGCCCACGTGAAGTAGATGACCCCGCCGACGTGGTACCTCTCGACGAGCTCGGCGGCGGTGCGGACGCCGATCTCCGTGAGGTTGGCATCGATGTCGGCCTGGTCGGGGGCGGTGGCGGAGTGGCCGTACACCCGCATGACGAAGAGCTGGCCGACCTTCTCCTCCAGCGACATGCGGGAGATGAGGTGCTGGAGGCGTCTGTCCCGGTCGGCGGCGTCGGCGGCGTCGGCTGAGTCCGCGTGCGCGAGTGGGGCGGTGGCGCCGGTGACGGCGGCGGCCGCCGCGGCGGCGGTGACGGTGAGGAGGGTGCGTCTGGAGGTGGCGCGGTGGTGCACTGATGCTCCTTCCGGCCGTGCAAGGGGTGGAGGAAGTGGAGTGAAGGAAACTTCCAAGAAGCCACGGATAGCCCGAAAGTAACTGCCAGGTCAAGGACCTGAACAGGAATCGGTCGCTCGGGTCGGCCGCTCACACCGCCGACGACGCGACCCCGGGCCACAACTCCTGGAGCGTGCGCACCGTCTCCCTGATCGCGGGACGGCGGGCCGCGCCCGTACGCCACAGGGCGTGCAGTCGGCGCATCGGAACCGGGTCCAGCCGGACCGGGGTCACCTCGGGCGGCAGTGTCCCGCGACCGAGGCGCGGCACGAGCGCGATCCCGAGCCCCGCGGCGACCAGGGCGACCTGTGTGTGGTTCTCCTCCGCCTGGTGGACGATGTGCGGCTCGTATCCGGTGGCCCGCAGCGTCTGGATCAGCCAGTCGTGGCACACCGTCCCCGGCGGCTGCGTGATCCACCGCTCGTCCGCCAGATCCTCCCGCCGTACCACCGCCCGGGCCGCCAGCGGATGTCCACGCGGGACGAGGACGTCGCACAGGTCGTCGCCGATCGCCGCCTGCTCCACGCCCGGCGGGGTCGGCAGCGGGGCGATGTCCCAGTCGTGGGCCACGGCGAGGTCGATCACGCCCCGGGCGACGAGGTCGATCGAGACATGCGGGTCCACCTCCGTGAGGCGGGCGTCGAGCGAGGGGTGACGGACCGCCAGCTCGGCGAGCGCCCGTGGCATCAGACCGCGCGCGGCGCTGGCGAAACAGCCGATCGCCAGGCGCCCGGCGGGCACTCCCCGCCGCTCTTCGAGCCGCACCTCCGCCTCCTCGACGATCGCCAGCAACTTCTCCGCCGTGGCGGCGAGTTGATGCGCCTCGTCGGTGAGCCGCACGCCGCGGCCCTGGCGTTCGAGCAGGGTCGTGCGGGTCTCCCGCTCCAGCTTCGCGATCTGCTGGGAGACGGCGGACGGCGTGTAGCCGAGAGCGACGGCCGCGGCGCCCACGGTCCCGTGGACGGCGACGGCATGGAGGGCGCGCAGGCGTCCGAGATCCAGCACGGGCGGTCCCCTTCCGGGCTGTGGATGAAGCGTTGCTTCATCAAACCATGAAGGAGAATTCGCTGGTGCTACACGGTTCAGGACGGCGATGCTGCCTCACATGCGTCCCGCCCACATCGCCCTGGCCGCGCTCGTCGCCGCCGTCTGGGGAGTCAACTTCGTCGTCATCGAGATCGGCCTCGACCACTTCCCGCCGCTGCTCTTCTCCGCCCTCCGCTTCCTCGCCGCCGCCCTGCCCGCCGTCTTCCTCGTCGGCCGTCCCAAGGTCGCCTGGAAGTGGATCCTGGGGGTCGGTCTCGTCCTGGGCGTGGCCAAGTTCGGCCTGCTCTTCACCGGCATGGACCTGGGCGCCCCGGCCGGGCTCTCCTCCCTGATCCTCCAGGTACAGGCGGTCTTCACCGCCCTGTTCGCCTTCGTCGCGCTCGGCGAACGGCCCGGGAAGGTGAAGATCGCGGGCATGGCGGTCGCGCTCGCCGGCATCGGTGTCGCGGCGGTCGACGAGGGCGCCTCGGGTCCGCTCGCCGGCTTCGCGCTGTGCATCGCGGCGGCGGCCTGCTGGGGTGTCTCCAACGTCCTGACCCGCAAGGCGTCCCCGCCCGACGCCCTCAACTTCATGGTCTGGGTCAGCACCGTGCCCATCCTGCCGCTGCTCGCCCTGTCTCTCGTACTGGAAGGGCCGGAGCGGGACCTCGAAGCGCTGCGCGGACTCGACTGGACCGGCGTGGGCGTCATCGTCTACGTCGCCTGGATCACCACCGTCTTCGGCTTCGGCGCCTGGGGCTGGCTCCTGCGCCGCTACCCGGCCTCCTCGGTGGCCCCGTTCTCCCTCCTGGTCCCGGTCTTCGGGATGTCCTCGGCCGCCCTGTTCCTCGGCGAGGGCGTCAGCGGGCTGCGCTGGTGCGCGGCCGCCCTGCTGGTCGGGGGCGTCGCACTGACCTCTCTCGCACCGGCGAGGGGCGCGGCGGGCCCGGCAGCCCCTTCGGGTCCACCCGCGCGCTCCTTCGAGGGACAGCCGAAGCCGGGCACCGAGCCCGCCGGAGCCGGAGGCCGTTCACTGTCGTCATGACCGTGCACCGGCGTGTGGAGCGTGGTCGGGGTCCTGCGGGGGACGTGTGCTGACGTTCGCACGGGGCAGGTCCTAGGGTCCTGGGTCATGGACCTGGTACCCATCGATCGTGACCCCGCACCCGGAGTGGTGCTGCTGAGTGGCATCCCCGGCAGCGGGAAGTCGACCGTGGCGGCGGCCCTCGCGGCCCGGTTCGCGAGGGCCGCGCACATCGAGGTCGACGCGCTCCAGGAGCTGATCGTCAGCGGCTGCCACTGGCCGACGATGGAGCACGACCCGGAGGCCGACCGGCAGATCTTCCTGCGCGCCCGCAACGCCTGCCTGCTGGCGGACAGTTTCACGACGGCCGGATTCCTCCCGGTCGTCGACGACGTGGTCGTCCGCCGCAGCCATCTCGGCTTCTACCGCGCCTCGGTGCGGACCGGCCCGCTCCACGTCGTCTTCCTCGCCCCGGGCCCGGACAAGGCATGGGAGCGCAACAACGCCCGCGACAAGCGCCTGACGACGAACTGGGCACCCCTGGACGCGGCGATGCGGGAGGAGCTGACGGGCGAGGGCGTCTGGATCGACAACGCGGAGCAGTCGGTCGACGAGACGGTGGACGCGATTCTCAAGGCGACGGGCCTGGAGGCGCACACGCGCGTGGCGTAGGCCGTGGGGCGCACGTGCGCGTGGCGTAATTCGTCGGCCACGCGCGCGCGTGGCGTTGCGTGTCGGGCACGCGCGCGTGGCGTTGCGTGTCGGGCACGCACACGCCCGTCGCGTGGCCGTGTGGCGCGCGCGTGGCGTGGTCCGTCGGCGCGCACGCAAGCGTGGCGTGGTCCGTCGGCGCGCACGCAAGCGTGGCGTGGTCCGTCGGGCCGGAGCCGGTCGAGGCCCCCGGCGCGTGCCGGTCACCCACGTGACGAGATCCGCCCCAGGCCCCGCCCAGGCCCCGTCACCCGCGTGACGAGATCCGCCCCGGTCCCCGCCCAGGCCCGGTCACCCGCGTGGCGCGCCTCGCCCCGGGCCTCGCCCGGTCGCGCTCCCCGCCCCCGTCACTCCCGCGGGCGTGCCGTCGAGTCACGTACCAGTAGCTCGGCCGGAATCGTCGCCAGGCCGCCCGGCGGGGCCTCCTCGGTGCCGATCGCGAGCCGTCCCGCCCGCGCTCCCGCCTCCTGGAGCGGCAGTCGTACGGTCGTCAGGGCGGGCACCGCGTCGACCGAGAACGGGAGGTCGTCGAAGCCCGCCACCGAGACGTCCTCCGGGATGCGCAGCCCCTGGTCGCGCAGCGCCGCGCACGCGCCCAGCGCCACCGTGTCGTTCGCCGCCACGACCGCCGTCAACGACGGCTCCCGGCGGAGGAGTTCGAGCGTCGCGTCGTAGCCGGAGCCCCGGTCGTACGACCCGTGGACGGTGGGACCTTCCGGTACCCCCGCCCCGGCCAGCGCCTCCCGGTGCCCTTCGAGCCGGTGCCGGGTCGTCGTCCGGTCCGCCGGCCCCGCCGTGTAACCGATCCGCCGGTGCCCGAGCGCCAGCAGGTGCTCGGTGAGCCGCCGCGCCCCCGCCCGGTTGTCGAAGGTCAGCGCCGCCACGCTCGCGTCCCCCGGCACCGGCGGCCGTCCGCACAGCACGATCCGCGTTCCCGCGTCCGTGAGCCGCGACAGCTTCGACGCCACCGCCGCCATGTGCTCCGGATCCTCCAGCGACCCGCCGGTGAGGATGACGGCGGCGGCGCGCTGGCGCTGGAGCAGGGTGAGGTACGTGAGCTCGCGCTCCGGGGAGCCGCCGGTGTTGCACACGACGGCCAGCTTCTCGCCGCCCGCCCGCCCCGACGCGCCTTCCCCGATGGCGTTCTGTGCCGCACCGGCCATGATCCCGAAGAAGGGGTCGGCGATGTCGTTGACGAGGATCCCGACCAGGTCGGACGTGGCGGCGGCGAGCGAGCTCGCGGGCCCGTTCAGTACGTAGTCCAGCTCGTCCACCGCCCGCAGCACCCGCTCCCGGGTCGAGGCGGCGACGGGGTAGTTGCCGTTCAGGACGCGGGAGACGGTGGCGGGGGAGACCCGGGCACGCGCGGCCACATCCGCCAGCGTGACGGTCATCGCGTACCTCCGAGGAGAGTCGGGGAGAGTCGGCCGGACCCCTTGTCCGGTGCGTTGTCGGCAGGCTAGCGTCTCCCGTCGTAGAAAGCGCTTTCTTCCGTGAGTGTGGAGGACCTTCGTGACACGCAGGACAGTCCGTATCGCCATGAACGGCGTCACCGGACGCATGGGCTACCGCCAGCACCTCGTCCGCTCGATCCTCGCCCTGCGCGAGCAGGGCGGCCTCGATCTCGGCAACGGCGAGACCCTCTGGCCCGAGCCCGTCCTCGTCGGCCGCCGGGAGCACGCCCTGCGCGCCCTCGCCGAGCGCCACGGCCTCACCGAGTGGTCCACCGACCTCGACGCCGTACTCGCCGACGAGTCGGTGGAGATCTACTTCGACGCCCAGGTGACCTCCGCCCGCGTCGAGGCGATCCGCAAGGCCGTCGCCGCCGGCAAGCACATCTACACCGAGAAGCCGACGGCGGGAGACCTGGCGGGCGCCCTCGATCTCGCCCGGCTGGCCTCTCGGAAGGGCGTCAAGCACGGCGTCGTCCAGGACAAGATCTTCCTGCCGGGCCTGCTCAAGCTGAAGCGCCTCATCGACGGCGGCTTCTTCGGGCAGATCCTCTCCGTGCGCGGGGAGTTCGGCTACTGGGTCTTCGAAGGCGACTGGCAGGACGCCCAGCGCCCCAGCTGGAACTACCGCGCCGAGGACGGCGGCGGCATCGTCGTCGACATGTTCCCGCACTGGGAGTACGTGCTCCACGAGCTCTTCGGCCGGGTCACCGGCGTCACCGCGCACGTCGCCGCGCACATCCCGCAGCGCTGGGACGAGCAGGGCAAGCCGTACGCCGCGACCGCCGACGACGCCGCGTACGGCATCTTCCAGCTGGAGGGCGGGGCGGTCGCCCAGATCAACTCCTCCTGGGCGGTCCGCGTGAACCGCGACGAACTGGTCGAGTTCCAGGTCGACGGCACCCACGGATCGGCCGTCGCCGGCCTCCGGAACTGCCGCGTCCAGCACCGCTCCGCCACCCCCAAGCCGGTCTGGAACCCGGACATCCCGGCGACCGAACCCTTCCGCGAGCAGTGGCAGGAGGTCCCGGACAACACCGAGTTCGACAACGGCTTCAAGGCCCAGTGGGAGCTCTTCCTGAAGCACGTCGTCCTCGACGAGCCGTACCAGTGGGACCTGCTGGCGGGCGCGCGCGGTGTGCAGCTCGCCGAGCTCGGTCTGAGGTCGTCGGCGGAGGGCCGGCGCCTGGAGGTCCCGGAGATCACGCTGTGATCCGGCTTCCCCACGGCTCCGGCGGTGTACGGGAGTACAGCCCGCGCCCGGCCCGGCCCACAGCCCCCGCGGGCGGCCCCCTGACCTCCCGTACCGTCTTCTCCGCGGCGCACGTCGTCGCCGACCCGTACGCCGACACCACCCCCGACTCGCCGGCCGCCGTCGACTGGGACGCCACCCTCGCCTTCCGTCGCCACCTCTGGGCGCAGGGCCTCGGCGTCGCGGAGGCGATGGACACCGCGCAGCGCGGGATGGGCCTCGACTGGGCGGGCGCGGCCGAGCTGATCCGCCGCTCGGCGGCGGAGGCGAAGGCAGTGGGCGGCCGTATCGCCTGCGGTGTCGGAACCGACCAGCTCACCGGCCCCGCCGATCTCGTGGCGGTCCGTGAGGCGTACGAGGAACAGCTCGCGCTCGTCGAGGAGACCGGCTCCCAGGCCATCCTCATGGCCTCGCGCGCCCTCGCCGCCGCGGCCCAGGACCCGGACGACTATCTCGACACGTACGGCCATCTCCTGCGCCAGGCGAGCGAGCCGGTGATCCTGCACTGGCTCGGCCCGATGTTCGACCCGGCGCTCGACGGCTACTGGGGCTCCTCGGACCTGGACGCGGCAACCTCCGTCTTCCTCGACGTGATCGCGGCCCAGCCCGACAAGGTCGACGGCATCAAGGTCTCCCTGCTCGACGCCCGGCGCGAGATCGACCTGCGTCGCCGCCTGCCGGAAGGCGTCCGCTGCTACACGGGCGACGACTTCCACTACCCCGAGCTGATCGCGGGCGACGAGCAGGGCTTCAGCCACGCCCTCCTCGGCATCTTCGACCCGCTCGCTCCGCTGGCGGCGGAGGCGGTCCGCACCCTCGACACGGGCGACACCGAGGGCTTCCGCAAGGTCCTCGACCCGACGGTGGAGCTGTCCCGCCACCTCTTCCAGACCCCGACCCGCTTCTACAAGACGGGCGTCGTCCTCCTCGCCTGGCTGGCCGGCCACCAGGACCACTTCACGATGGTCGGCGGCCTCCAGTCCGCGCGCTCGCTGCCGCACCTGGCGCGGGCGTACGAACTGGCGGACGGTCTCGGGCTGTTCCCGGACCCGGAGCTGGCGGAGTCGAGGATGAAGTCCCTGCTGACGGTCCATGGAGTGCATCAGTGACGTGTGAATCCCTCTCCCGCTTCAGCATCAACCAGATGACGGTGAGGCAGCTCTCGCTCCCGGAGCTGGTGGAGCAGTGCGCCCGTCTCTCCGTTCCGGGGGTGGGCCTGTGGCGGGAACCGGTCGCGGAGTACGGGCTCGCCGCCGCCGCCGAACTCGTACGCGACGCGGGCCTGACGGTCACGTCCCTGTGCCGGGGCGGCTTCTTCACGACGGTGGAGTCCCTGGACGACAACCGCGCGGCGATCGACGAGGCCGCGACCCTCGGCACGGACACCCTGGTCCTGGTCTCGGGCGGCCTCGCCCCGGGCAGCCGTGACCTGGCGGCGGCCCGCGCCCGGATCACCGACGCGATCGCCGAACTCGCCCCGTACGCGGAGGAGCGGGGCGTCCGCCTGGCGATCGAACCCCTCCACCCGATGTACGCGGCGGACCGCTGCGCGGTCTCCACCCTGGACCAGGCCCTGGAGATCGCGGAGCGCTTCCCGTCCTCGCAGGTCGGCGTGGTCGTCGACACGTACCACATCTGGTGGGACGAGCGGGCCCCGGCGGCGGTGGCCCGGGCGGGCGCGGCGGACCGCATCCACGCCTTCCAGCTGGCCGACTGGACCACCCCGCTCCCGGCCGGAGTCCTCAACGGCCGGGGCCAGTTGGGCGACGGCGCGATCGACCTGCGGGCGTGGTGCGAGCTCGTCGAGCGGGCCGGGTACACGGGCCCGATCGAGGTGGAGCTGTTCAACGACGACCTGTGGGCGCGGGACGGCGTGGAGGTCCTGGAGGAGACGGTGGATCGGTACGTACGAGAGGTGGGGTAGGCGCGCCCACCGCGTACCGTCCTGCCTCCGGCCTCGCCGAGCAGGTATGACCTGCCGGCCGGGGGTCATTGACGGCTGACGGTACGGGTCACGCCCGCGGCGATCGTCGTCGCCAGGATCCAGCCGGTGATGATCAGTGCGTACGACAACCACTGGTGCCCGCCGTCGGGGGCGAATGCCGACTCCTGGCCGAAGTTGATGACCGGCAGGAGCAGGTCGAGGGTGTAGAAGACGGGGTTGAAGTCAGGGGCCTCGTCCGGCTTGACGGGACGTGGGGGCTCCAGGCCGAATGCCACGGATCCGATGGCCATGAGGGACAGCAGCCAGACGGCCGCGCGCAGCGGGCGGAAGCCGTAGCCGACGGTGGCGTCCTGGATGTACCCCCACAGCCGCCCGTACCAGGTGAGTGTGGCGCGTCGGCGGCGCTGCTTGGCGAGTTGGACGAGCCGGGCGGCGTCGTCGTCTCCGACGTGGCGGTAGGCCGCCATCAACTGCTCGTAGCCGTGAGGCTCGTACCGGTCGCCGTCCCGCTCCAGCATCGGCAGGCGGCGATCGGCGGGCTCGTGCGGGGTGAGGACCGTGTACGTGAGATTGCTGAGGTAGACCTGCTCCGGCAGCATCTCCGGTTCAAGGGTCAGAATCTCTATGTGGGAACGCCGCAGATTGAGGGCGCCCTCGATGCGCTCGCCCCCGCGCAGCCAGAGTTCACCGATGACACAACTGCTCGCCCGCAAAGCCGTGTCGCCCGGATGTGACAGGCGGGCGTGGAGCAGGTCGAGACGGCCCGATATGCGCGCGCCTCGGAGCTCGATCCGGCCCTGCGCGCGCACGCACCGCGCCCGTACATGGGCTCCCACGGTGAGGTTCTGGGCGTCCAGCGCCGTGCCCGCGGGATGGTCGAACTCGGCGTCCTGAATGTTGATCCGCCCGGTGACGGAGGCGCCGGTGAGACGTACCTGCCCCTGCGCGCACATCCCCGGTGCCCACAGATCGTCCCCGATCGCGGCCTGGTTGAGCTGGAGCACCGGCTCGGAGTCGTCCGGCGCGATGAACTGTGCCCGCTCCATGAACAGCGCCCCCGAGATCTGCGCTCCGCCGAGCCGCACCGGCCCGCGCACACGGCAGTCCGTCATCCGCAGCACTCCCTCGACCCGCAGGGTCGCCGAGTTCATGCCCGGAAGATCGGATTTGCTCAGATTGAGCTGGCGCAGTTGGGCGCCGTACAGGTCGGGAACGCTGTCGAACCGACAGTGGCTCAGCCGGACGGCGGCGTCGATCGTGGCGTACTTCAGGTCCAGGACGCCGGTGATCCGCGCCCCCGTGATCTTCAGCGCGGCGATCTCACCGTCCTCCCGTGGAGCCTTGAGCAGCAGCGCTCGCAGCACGCTCGCCCGTACCGTCCGCTCGGCGCCCCAGGTGGTGCCGGTCGCCGGATCCTCGTTCTCGCCGATGCGGAAATCCACGGATTCGCCGCGTGGAAAGGCCCGCCATACCCGCGTCTCGGCCGGCGTCAGGTCGCTGATCTCGCTCACGCCGGGACTCTGACGTGCCGCGTTCAAGACGTCAACTGCCGTACGGAGCAGGGCAGGCTGTCCGCACGAGCACGAGCACGAGCACGAGCACGAGCACGAGCACGAGCAAACGAGCACGAGCCCGAGCCCCAGCACGAGCACGAGCATGAGCCGCTCGCCGGCTCGCGCGGACGGGACCCGAGGTTTTCCCCAGGCCCACTGCACCGCTCACGCGACTGTCCGAGCCCTTCGCTACCTTCGGGCCATGTCCAACCAGGGTCAGGCAGCGCGTCAGGCAGTGGTCGAAGGGGTGCTCGAGCGGATCACCTATGCCAATGAGGAGAGCGGCTACACCGTCGCCCGCGTCGACACCGGGCGCGGTGGCGGGGATCTCCTCACGGTCGTCGGGGCGCTGCTCGGTGCCCAGCCCGGGGAGTCGCTGCGGATGGAGGGGCGTTGGGGGTCCCATCCGCAGTACGGCAAGCAGTTCACGGTCGAGAACTACACGACCGTCCTGCCCGCCACCATCCAGGGCATTCGCCGCTACCTCGGCTCCGGGCTCATCAAGGGCATCGGCCCGGTCTTCGCCGACCGCATCACACAACACTTCGGCCTGGACACCCTCGAGATCCTGGAGGGGGCCCCCGCGCGCCTGATCGAGGTGCCCGGCCTGGGGCCCAAGCGCACGAAGAACATCACCGCCGCCTGGGAGGAGCAGAAGGCGATCAAGGAGGTGATGGTCTTCCTCCAGGGGGTCGGCGTCTCCACCTCCATCGCCGTACGCATCTACAAGAAGTACGGGGACGCCTCGATCTCCGTCGTGAAGAACCAGCCCTACCGGCTGGCCGCCGACGTGTGGGGCATCGGCTTCCTCACCGCCGACCGGATCGCCCAGGCCGTCGGCATCCCGCACGACAGCCCCGACCGGGTCAAGGCGGGGCTGCAGTACGCCCTGTCGCAGTCCACCGACCAGGGGCACTGCTTCCTGCCCGAGGAGCGGCTGATCGCCGACGCCGTCAAGCTGCTCCAGGTCGACACCGGCCTGGTCATCGAGTGCCTCGCCGAGCTGGCGCAGGACCCGGAGGGGGTCGTACGGGAGTCGGTGCCCGGGCCCGAGGGGCAGCCGGTCACGGCCGTGTACCTGGTGCCGTTCCACCGCGCCGAGCTCTCCCTGGCCGGGCAGACCAGGCGCCTGCTGCACGCACCCGAGGACCGCTTGCCAGCCTTCCAGGACGTCGCCTGGGACAAGGCCCTGGCCTGGCTCGCCGAGCGGACCGGCGCCTCCCTCGCTCCCGAGCAGGAGGAGGCCGTGCGGCTCGCCCTGACCCGAAAGGTCGCCGTGCTGACCGGTGGGCCGGGGTGCGGGAAGTCGTTCACCGTCCGCTCGATCGTGGAGCTGGCACGGGCCAAGAAGGCCAAGGTGGTGCTGGCGGCCCCCACCGGCCGGGCGGCGAAACGGCTCGCGGAGCTGACGGGCGCGGAGGCCTCCACCGTCCACCGGCTCCTGGAGCTCAAGCCGGGCGGGGACGCGGCCTACGACCGGGACCGGCCGCTCGACGCCGATCTCGTCGTGGTGGACGAGGCCTCCATGCTCGATCTGCTCCTCGCCAACAAGCTGGTGAAGGCGGTGGCACCCGGTGCCCATCTGCTGCTCGTCGGGGACGTGGACCAGCTGCCCTCGGTCGGCGCGGGCGAGGTGCTCGGCGACCTGCTGGCGCCGGACAGCCCGGTGCCGGCCGTCCGGCTGACCCGCATCTTCCGTCAGGCGCAGCAGTCGGGGGTGGTCACCAACGCCCACCGCATCAACGCCGGGCTCCCGCCCGTGACCACCGGCCTGCCGGACTTCTTCCTCTTCGTGGAGGAGGAGACCGAGGACGCCGCCCGGGTCGCCGTCGAGGTCGCGGCGCGACGGATTCCCGCCAAGTTCGGTCTCGATCCGCGCCGGGACGTGCAGGTTCTGGCTCCCATGCACCGCGGTCCCGCGGGCGCCGGCGCGCTCAACGGGCTGCTCCAGCAGGCCGTCACCCCGGCCCGCCCCGACCTCCCCGAGAAGAGGTTCGGCGGCCGGGTCTTCCGCGTCGGCGACAAGGTCACCCAGATCCGCAACAACTACGAGAAGGGCACCAACGGAGTCTTCAACGGCACGGTCGGCGTCGTGACCTCTCTCGACCCCGTCGAACAGCGGCTGACCGTACGGACCGACGAGGACGAGGAAGTGCCGTACGACTTCGACGAACTGGACGAACTGGCCCATGCCTACGCGGTCACCATCCACCGCTCGCAGGGCAGCGAGTACCCGGCGGTCGTGATCCCCGTCACCACCAGCGCCTGGATGATGCTCCAGCGGAATCTGCTCTACACGGCCGTCACCCGGGCGAAGAAGCTGGTCGTCCTGGTCGGTTCACGGAAGGCGATCGGCCAGGCGGTCCGTACGGTTTCCGCAGGCAGACGCTTCACCGCGCTGGCCCACCGGCTGTCGGCAGTCGTGTGAAAGACCACCCCCGACTTCCCCAAGCGGGGCGAAGGGGGCAAGATGAGCAGGTTGGCGGCACTGAGTGCCGCCAAATGGCCCAATGGTCGACCCCGAGTGCACTCTCCTGAGCCAAATGGGGGATGGTAGAGACAGTCAGGGCACCTCGAAGAAGAGGCACTACGTCGGTGAGGGATGACGTGAGCGACAACTCTGTAGTACTGCGGTACGCGGACGGTGAATACACCTACCCGGTGGTCGAGAGCACCGTCGGCGACAAGGGCTTCGACATCGGGAAGCTCCGAGCCCAGACCGGTCTGGTCACCCTGGACAGCGGCTACGGCAACACCGCCGCCTATAAATCCGCCATCACCTACCTCGATGGCGAGCAGGGCATTCTGCGGTACCGCGGCTACCCCATCGAGCAGCTGGCCGAGCAGTCGACCTTCCTCGAGGTGGCCTCGCTGCTGATCAACGGTGAGCTTCCCAAGGCCGACGAGCTCGAAGGCTTCCAGAACGAGATCACGCAGCACACCCTGCTGCACGAGGACGTCAAGCGGTTCTTCCAGGGCTTCCCGCGCGACGCCCACCCGATGGCGATGCTGTCCTCCGTGGTCTCCGCGCTGTCCACCTTCTACCAGGACAGCCACAACCCGTTCGACGAGAAGCAGCGCCACCTCTCCACGATCCGGCTGCTCGCCAAGCTGCCGACGATCGCGGCGTACGCGTACAAGAAGTCGATCGGCCACCCCTTCGTCTACCCGCGCAACGACCTCGGGTACGTCGAGAACTTCCTGCGCATGACCTTCTCGGTCCCGGCCCAGGAGTACGAGCTGGACCCGGTCGTGGTCTCGGCGCTCGACAAGCTGCTGATCCTGCACGCGGACCACGAGCAGAACTGTTCGACGTCCACCGTCCGTCTGGTGGGTTCGAGCCAGGCGAACATGTTCGCGTCGATCTCCGCCGGCATCTCGGCCCTGTGGGGCCCCCTGCACGGTGGCGCCAACCAGTCGGTCCTGGAGATGCTCGAGGGCATCAAGGCCAACGGTGGCGATGTCGACTCCTTCATCAACAAGGTGAAGAACAAGGAGGACGGCGTCCGCCTGATGGGCTTCGGCCACCGGGTGTACAAGTCCTTCGACCCGCGCGCCAAGATCATCAAGGCCGCGGCGCACGATGTGCTCTCCGCTCTCGGCAAGTCCGACGAGCTGCTGGACATCGCGCTCAAGCTGGAGGAGCACGCGCTCTCCGACGACTACTTCGTCTCGCGCAACCTCTACCCGAACGTGGACTTCTACACGGGCCTCATCTACCGCGCGATGGGCTTCCCGACCGAGATGTTCACCGTGCTCTTCGCCCTCGGCCGCCTTCCGGGCTGGATCGCCCAGTGGCACGAGATGATCAAGGAGCCGGGCTCCCGCATCGGCCGCCCGCGCCAGATCTACACGGGCGAGGTCCTGCGCGACTTCGTGCCCGTCGAGAGCCGCTGAGCCTCGGGCCGCTGCCCCCGGCGCCCTCAGCCGGGGGTCCGGGGGTTGTCCCCCGGGCTGGCACAGCCACGGGCGAGGTCCTGCGCGACTTCGTGCCCGTCGAGAGCCGCTGACGCTCGTCGACGCCCCGAGGCGCCGCTGAACGAAAAGCGCCCCGCTGCCGATCCCCCCACGGGTCGGCGAGCGGGGCGCTTTCCATATCCCCGGTGCGGATTCCCCCCACGGGATCCGGGCCGGGCGTCTGCCGGGTTCAGCAGAAGCTACGCGGGTCTGCGCGGTCTGCCGGGGTACGTATACGGGAGGGCCGCTCAAAGCTCCCCGGTGCACGTGCCCCGGCCAACGCTTGCCTGGGACGTCCCCCAAGACATCCCATGAACGTCCCCCAAGACGTTCTTGGCATCGCCCACTTAGACTCGCGAACGGCCCGAATGGTTACCCCCAAATATCTGTGATCTAGGTCTCTTTGTGAAGGTCTTGTGCGTCACGTGTAGGTGAATTCACGTGAACCTCCGAAGTCGCAGGCTGTTTGTCACGACAAATACGGACGAAAATGCCATGGCCAATCCGGCGATCATGGGGTTGAGGAGTCCGAGCGCCGCGAGCGGCAGGGCGGCGCAGTTGTAACCGAAGGCCCAGCCCAGGTTCCCCTTGATCGTCGCGAGGGTCCGGCGGGAGAGCCGGATCGCGTCCGCCGCCACCCGGAGGTCGCCGCGGACCAGCGTCAGGTCGCTCGCCTCGATGGCCGCGTCCGTGCCGGTGCCCATGGCGAGCCCCAGGTCGGCGGTGGCGAGGGCGGCCGCGTCATTCACGCCGTCGCCGACCATCGCGACCGTCCGGCCCTCCGCCTGGAGACGCCGGACCACCTCGACCTTCTCCTGCGGCAGCACCTCGGCGAAGACCCGGTCCGCGTCGATGCCCACCTCGGCCGCGACCGTCTCCGCGACGGCCCGCCCGTCGCCGGTCAGCAGGACCGGCGTCAGACCGAGGCCGCGCAGCCGGGCGACGGCCTCCGCGCTGGTGTCCTTGACCGCGTCGGCGACCGTGAGGGCCCCGCGGGCCCGGCCGTCCCAGGCGACCTGGACGGCGCCGGGCTCCGGCACCCCGGGTACGTCGACGCCCTCGGCCTCGAGGAGCGCCGCGCGGCCGGCCAGGACCCGGTGGCCGTCGACCGTGCCGCGCACACCGAGGCCGGGCACGTTCTCGAAGGACGTCGGTACGGGGAGCTCTGCCACGGGCCGCCCGAGCCTCTCTGCGGCGCCGTCCGCGACCGCCCGGGCGACCGGGTGCTCGGAGGCGTGCTCCAGGGCGCCCGCGAGGCGCAGCAGCTCGGCCTCGTCCTCACCCTCGTACGCGTACACCTTCTGGAGCCGCATCCGGCCGGTCGTGACGGTCCCCGTCTTGTCGAGGACGACCGTGTCGACGCGGCGGGTGGACTCCAGAACCTCCGGGCCCTTGATCAGGATGCCGAGCTGCGCGCCCCGGCCGGTGCCGACCATGAGCGCGGTCGGGGTCGCGAGTCCCAGGGCGCACGGGCAGGCGATGATCAGGACGGCCACGGCGGCGGTGAACGCGGCCGCGGTGTCCTCGACCACGAAGAGCCAGGTGAGCAGGGTGCCGAGGGCGATGAAGAGCACGACAGGTACGAAGACGGCGGAGACCTTGTCGGCGAGGCGCTGGACCTCGGCCTTGCCGCTCTGGGCGTCCTCGACCAGCTTCGCCATGCGGGCCAGCTGGGTGTCCGCGCCGACCCGGGTCGCCTCGACGACCAGCCGGCCGGAGGTGTTGACGCAGCCGCCGACGACCGGATCGCCGGCCGTGACGTCGACCGGGACCGACTCGCCGGTGAGCAGGGACGCGTCGACGGCGGAGACGCCCTCGGTCACGGTGCCGTCGGTGGCGATCTTCTCCCCGGGCCGTACGACGAACAGGTCGCCGGCCTTCAGGGCCGCCACCGGAATCCGTACCTCCGTGCCTCCCCCAAGCTCTCGGCTTCGCTCGGGCAGGGGGGACCCCCATCGCAGGACGGCCACGTCCTTGGCGCCCAGCTCGAGGAGTGCGCGGAGCGCGGCACCGGCCTTTCGCTTGGCCCGGGCCTCCAGGTAGCGGCCGAGCAGGATGAAGGTGATGACACCGGCCGCGACCTCCAGATAGATGCTGGAGGAGCCGTCGGCGCGACCGGCGGTGGGGTCGAAGTCGTGGCGCATGCCGACCATGCCCGCGTGGCCGAAGAACAGGGCCCACAGCGACCAGCCGAAGGCCGCCAGGGTGCCGACCGCGACGAGGGTGTCCATGGTCGAGGAGCCGTGTCGCAGGTTCGTCCAGGCGGCGCGGTGGAACGGCAGCCCGCCCCAGACGACGACCGGGGCGGCGAGGGTCAGGGAGAGCCACTGCCAGTTGTCGAACTGGAGGGCCGGGACCATGGCGAGCAGGACGACGGGCGCGGAGAGGAAGGCGGAGACGGTCAGCCGTTGCCGGAGCGAGCCGAGCTCCGGGTCGGTGTCCCGCGTGCTCTCCGCCGGGTCGGGGTCCGGCTGCGGCTCCGGAGGCGGGGGTTCTTCGGCCGTGTACCCCGTCTTGACGACCGTCTCGATCAGATCGGCGACCTCGACCCCGGGCGGGTGCTCGATCCGGGCCTTCTCCGTCGCGTAGTTGACGGTCGCGGTGACGCCGTCCATGCGGTTGAGCTTCTTCTCGACGCGGGCCGCGCAGGAGGCGCAGGTCATCCCGCCGATGGTCAGCTCGGTGGTGAGGGTGGAGGCGGGACTGGAGGTCATGTGCCGTTCCAAAAGGGAGCAGGGCCGTACCGTCGTAACGGTACGGCCCTGCGCGGGGATGCCGGGAGTGAGCCCTGGAGCTCTGGGTCTCTCGTCCGGATCGGGACCTAGGGCCTGTCCGGCGGATCGGGGTCGGTCAGCGCCTAGGCCTGGCCGACGAGCTCGTAGCCGGCCTCGTCGACGGCGGCGCGGACCTCGGCCTCGTCCAGCGGGGCCTCGGAGGCCACGGTGACCTGGCCGGTGGCGGCCACGGCCGTGACGGAGGAGACCCCGGCGATCTCGGAGATCTCGCTGGAGACCGCGCCCTCGCAGTGCCCGCAGGTCATTCCCTTGACCTGGTAGACGGTGGTGAGTTCGGTCTTCGTCTCGGCGGTCATGACGGTCTCCTCTTCGAGCGCGGTGCTGGTTCAGGCTCGTACTGAAGCACAGGTTATACCCCTAGGGGGTATAAATTCCACTCCTGCGGCCGCCGTGCCGCGGGAGTGACGCAGCCGGGGGAGTCCGGCCGGCGTGGCGAGCCTCAGGCGGGGCCGACGGCGGCGGTCACGGCGGCGGTCACGGGGTCGGAGTCGTGGTGAGCGCGGTGCCGACGGTGGCCGGGGCGTTCCCGATGAGCGGGCCGAGGTAGCGCAGGAGGAGCGTCTTCAGCTCGGTGATCGCCGCGTCCCGCGCGGGCCCTTCGGCGGCGGCGAGGATCAGCGTGAGGCCGCCCTTGACGACCGAGAAGGTCATCTCGGCCTTGAGGGTGCGGTCCTCGGCGGTGTGGTCCGGGAGGTGGTGGTCGAACAGGCTCTGGACCGAGGTCAGCAGGGAGGCGTGCAGCGCGTCGTGCTCCTCGGCGATCCGGCCGGGGATCTCGGAGCCGTGCATCAGGGCGAGGAAGACCGGGTTCTGGCAGTTGAACTCGATCATCGGGTCGAGCACCGCGTCCACCAGCTCGGGCAGCGGCAGGGCGAGGTTGGCCGGGGTGAACGCCTGGCCGTGCATCTCCCGCATCTGGTGCAGCAGGCGGCCGCCGAGCTCGACGGCGATCGCCTCCTTGTTGGGGAAGTACTGGTAGAGCGTGCCGGGGGAGACGCTGGCCTCGCGGGCGATCGCGTTGGTGCTGGCCGCCGTGTACCCGTTCGTGCAAAAGACGTTCGCGGCCGCCTGGAGCAGCTGTGCGATACGGCGCTCGCCGCGGGCCTGGCGGCGGCGCGGCTTCTGTTCCGCGGAACTCTCGGACGTCTCCTCGGACATGGCTGTCCCCAGCTTTCCTCAACACGTTTGACAAACACGAGAGGTCGCTCGCATTCTTGTGAAACGCGAGCGATGACTCGTGTTTGTCAGTCTATGGCAACGGGCGACCCATGCGACCTGCCGGGAAGCGAGCGCATGGGTCTCGGTGAAGGGGACACCGCGTCATGGCCGAAGTCAAGAATTCAGGGCCCGCTCGCGGCGGGGGGTGGACCCGGTTCGTGACGGCCAGGCCGCGCCTGTCGTTGCTGGTCGCGCTCGTGATCACCGCGCTGTCCGTCCTCGCGGGCAGCGGTGTCGCCGACCGGATGGGGAGCGGCGGCTTCGAGGATCCGGATGCCGAATCCACGTATGCGACAGGGGTCCTGGAGCGGGAGTTCCCCGCGTCCCAGCCCAATCTGCTTCTGCTCGTGAGTGCGCGGGAGGGCGGGGTCGACGATCCCGCCGTGGCCGCCGAGGCCCGGCGGCTCGCCGAGCGGCTCGACAGCGAGCACGGGGTGAGCGGCATCGGCTCCTACTGGGGGACCCGCTCCCCGGCCCTGCGCTCCGAGGACGGCCGGCAGGCGGTGATCGTCGCCCGCGTCGACGGTGACGAGAAGGCGGCCAGTGAGGTCCTGGAGCGGATCGCCCCCGACTACCGGGGCACGCACGGGCCGGTCGAGGTCTCCGTCGGCGGTCAGCTGGCCGTCCAGCACGAGATGCAGACGGTCATCGAGGAGGACCTGCTGCGCGCCGAGCTGATAGCCCTGCCGGTGACACTCGTCCTGCTCGTCATGGTCTTCGGCAGCGCGGTCGCGGCCCTGCTGCCGCTGGGCATCGGCATCGTGGCCATCCTGGGGACGAACGCGGTGCTGCGCGGCATCACCGAACTCACCGACGTCTCGGTCTTCGCGCAGAACCTGACCACGGCTCTCGGACTCGGACTCGCCATTGACTACGCCCTGTTCGTGGTCCGCAGATTCCGCGAGGAGCTCGCCCGCGGGGCCGACACCCGGACCGCCGTCGGGACCACCCTGCGCACGGCCGGGCGGACGGTGCTCTTCTCCGCCCTGACCGTGGCGGCTTCGCTCGCCGCGATGCTCGTCTTCCCGCAGTACTTCCTGCGCTCCTTCGCCTACGCGGGCATCGCGGTGGTGCTGCTCGCCGCGACGGCCGCGCTGACCCTGCTGCCCGCCGCGCTGATGCTGCTCGGGGAGCGGGTCAACGCGCTCGACCTGCGCCGCTTGTTCGCCCGTCGCCGCCGGTCCGGCGAGAGCACGAAGCCGGTCGGTGCGGAGTCCGGAGCCGCGGAGACCGGAGCCGGCTGGGCGCGGACGGCGGACCTGGTGATGCGGCGCGCGCCTCTCTTCGCCGTGGTCACCACGGCGGGGCTCGTGCTGCTGGGGCTGCCCTTCCTGGGTGCGAAGTTCGGCACGGTCGACGATCGGCAGCTGCCGGTCACCGCCGAGTCCCGGGTGGTCCAGGACGAACTGCGCGACGGCTTCCCGGGTAGCCCGGGCGGCGGGCTCACGGTCCTCGCCGAGGGCGGCGCCACCCCGGCCGAGTACGCCGGTTATCGCGAGCGGATCAACGCCCTCGACGGGATCGAGCGGGTGGACGGACCGGTGACCTCGGGCGCCGGCGCCGGGGCACACGCGTACTTCACCGTGGTGCCGGAGGGCGAGGGCGTCGGCGACACCGCCCAGCGCGTGGTGGGTGAACTGCGCGCGCAGGAAGCCCCGTTCGACACCTCGGTCACCGGAGCCGCCGCCGTCCTGGTCGACTCCAAGGACGCCATCGGCGACCGGCTGCCCTGGGCGGGTGCGATCATCGTCGTCGTCACCCTGCTTCTGGTCTTCCTGCTGACCGGCAGCGTGCTCATACCCCTCCAGGCGGTCGTCCTCAACGGGCTCAGCCTGACCGCGATGTTCGGCGCCGTCGTCTGGGTCTTCCAGGAGGGCCATCTCTCCGGGCTGCTCGGCTTCACCCCGACCGGTGACATCGAGACGACCCTGCCGGTGCTGATGTTCTGCGTCGCCTTCGGACTCTCCATGGACTACGGAGTGTTCCTGCTTTCCCGCATCAAGGAGGAGTACGACGAGACGGGCGACCACGACCACGCGGTCCGGTTCGGCCTGCGGCACACGGGCGGCCTCATCACCGCCGCCGCCGTGATCCTCGCCGTCGTCATGGTGGCCATAGGCACCTCACGCGTGACCAACACCAAGATGCTCGGCCTCGGCGTCGCGCTCGCCGTGCTGATGGACGCGATGGTGGTCCGCAGCCTGCTCGTCCCGGCCGTGATGAAGCTGACCGGGCGATTCACCTGGTGGGCACCCGGCCCGCTGCGCCGCTTCCACGACCGGTTCGGCATCAGTGAGGGCGGTGCGGAGCCGGCGCCGGTCGCCGCGGCCCGACCGGACTCCGCATCCGACGTCGAGCGGGACAAGGAGCCGGTCGGGGGCTGACGTTCCTCCTGACGGAGGGGTGGGAGGTCAGTCGCGGCGGCTCCGGTTGCCCGGGCGACTGGCCACCCATGCGTGGATCGTGTCCGCGTGCCAATAGGGCTTGCCCGACTCGACGTGGTCCGGCGGCGGCAGGAGACCGTGCTTCCGGTAGGAGCGGACGGTGTCCGGCTGCACCTTGATGTGCGCGGCAATGTCCTTGTACGACCAGAGTCTTCTGTCCGTCATTGGTGGCACCTCCCTGCGCGCCACGCAGCGGCGGCGGGGGTGCCGTTCGGGGGAGCTGCGGGGCAAGCGCTGGCGATCACTGAGCCTGTGCCCGATGCAACGGTCCCTTCCAACGGGAGGAGAGCGGCTGTCGAACGGCTGTGACGGAAAGTCCGCGTCATGGAGACATGTGTGACGAGAGGGGGACGGACGTGACGTAAGTGACGCACGATCAGATAGGTGCGGATCGGCGCGTCGGCGCGCCACGACGTCCGCCGGGCGCTCCCTAGGCCCCGCAGGAGCGCAGAAAACGGCGGGTGCGGACCGCGATCGGATAGGGCTTCTCGGGATCGCACGGATACATGTCCTGCTCCACGATGGCGAACAGCTCGACGTCCAGGGCCTGAGCCGCCGCCAGGACCGGCTCCAGGGCGGGCACACCGGAGGGCGGCTCGCACATCACGCCCCGCGCCACGGCCGGACCGAAGGGCACCTCGTCCGCCACGACGCCGGCCAGGATCTCCGGGTCGACCTGCTTGAGATGCAGGTAGCCGATCCGCTCGCCGTAGGTCTCGATCAGCTTGACGCTGTCGCCGCCGCAGTACGCGTAGTGCCCGGTGTCCAGGCAGAGCGAGACCAGGTCGGGATCGGTGGCGTCCAGGAAGCGGGCCACGTTCTCCTCGCTGTCGACATGGGTGTCCGCGTGCGGATGGACGACGATGCGCAGGCCGTAGCGCTCCCGGACCTCGCGGCCCAGGCGTTCGGTCAGACCGGTCAGATCGCGCCACTGTGCGGGGCTGAGCGTGCGGTCCTCCAGGACCTCGCCGGTCTTGTCGTCCCGCCAGAAGGAGGGGATGACGACCAGGTGCTCCGCGCCCATCGCCTGGGCCAGCGCCGCGTTGTCGGCGACATGCGCCCAGGTCCTGTCCCAGACGGCGGGGCCGTGGTGCAGCCCGGTGAAGACGGTCCCGGCCGAGACGCGCAGGCCCCGGCGGCGGGTCTCCTCGGCGAGGACCGCGGGGTCGGTGGGCAGATAGCCGTACGGGCCGAGCTCGATCCACTCGTAACCGGCCCCGGCGACCTCGTCGAGGAAGCGCTGCCAGGGGACCTGCCGGGGATCGTCGGCGAACCAGACGCCCCACGAGTCGGGGGCGGAGCCGATGCGGATACGGGACAGAGGCGACGGCTTCGTCATGAAGGCCACATTGGCCGCCCCCGGAACGACCCGTCAAGACGCTGGTCCGAATGTAAGGACATAGCGTTGACAGGGTTCCGCGGCGACGGATAGACCTGGGTGCGGGGCCGAGGTGTGCCGAGGCGAGAGGTGACGCGTATGGAGTCGGAGCCGTACGAGCTGATCACGATGGGGCGTCTCGGCGTGGACCTGTACCCCCTCCAGGTCGGCGTTCCGCTCGCCCGGGTGGAGACCTTCGGGAAGTTCCTCGGCGGTTCGCCCGCGAACGTGGCGGTGGCGGCGGCCCGGCTCGGCCGACGGACGGCGCTCGTGAGCCGGACCGGGGCGGACCCCTTCGGGGCGTATCTGCACGAGGAGCTCAGCGCGTTCGGTGTCGACGACCGGTGGGTGACGCCCGTGGAGGAGTACCCGACACCGGTCACCTTCTGCGAGATCTTTCCGCCGGACGACTTCCCGATCCACTTCTACCGCCGGCCCCGGGCCCCCGATCTGGAGATCCACCCGCACGAGCTGGACCTCGCGGCGATCCGCTCGGCGCGGGCGTTCTGGGTGACGGGGACCGGGCTGAGCGTCGAGCCCAGCCGGACCTCGACACTGGGCGCGCTACGGGAACGGAGGCAGCGGGGCGAACAGGGCGGCGACGGCCTGACCGTGCTCGACCTGGACTGGCGTCCGGCGCTCTGGCCGGACCCGGACGAGGCCGGCCCGCTCTACCGGGAGGCCCTGGGCGCCGCCACGGTCGCCGTAGGCAACCTCGACGAGTGCGAGGTCGCGACCGGTGAACGCGAGCCGTACGCCGCCGCCCGCGCCCTGCTCGCCGCCGGGGTCCGGCTGGCGGTCGTCAAACAGGGCCCCAAGGGCGTCCTCGCGATGACC
This sequence comes from Streptomyces sp. NPDC046712, assembly GCF_040645695.1. Taxonomy (NCBI): domain Bacteria; kingdom Bacillati; phylum Actinomycetota; class Actinomycetes; order Kitasatosporales; family Streptomycetaceae; genus Streptomyces; species Streptomyces sp. NPDC046712. The sequence goes on from NZ_JBEYYW010000006.1 coordinate 180,671, forward strand.
GCCGACGGGGAGAGCGCGGAGGCGCCGCCGCTGCCCGTCGAGGTGGTCAACGGCCTCGGGGCGGGCGACGCGTTCGGCGGGGCGCTGTGCCACGGGCTGCTCGCCGGCTGGGACCTCGACCGTACGATCCGCTGGGCCAACGCGGCGGGCGCCATCGTCGCCGGCCGCCTCGCCTGCTCCCCCGCCATGCCGTACGCGGACGAGATCGAGCAGGCCCTCGCGACCGGCACCGGCTCGATCCCGGAGCGCACCCCATGACCGACGGCATCGCCCCCGACGGCATCGCCTCCGACGACTTCGCCCCCGACCCGGAGCTCGCGGCCGAGGGGGCCGCGACCTCGGACCTCCCCTCCGGCCCGGCCACCGAGGCCACGCCGCCCGAGCCCCCGGACGGCGAACTCCCGTACGACCAACCCCCGTACGTCGAAGCCGCGAGCCCTCGACCGCGCCTACGGCCCCGTGCCGGGGTCGGCGCCGCGCACGACACGGCCGCCGCGGCGCCGGCCACCGGCCATCCGTTCGGCCGCCCACCGGCGCCCCCGGGCGACGGCTACTGGTACGAGGAGCCGCGGGGCGGGCACCCCCGCCCCGGCCCCAGCCCCCGCCCCCGCCCCAGCCCCCGCCCCACCCCCGGCACAGGCCCTCGCCCCGCCCGTGGTGCGATGCCCGTCGACGTCGAGCGGATCGTCGCCGTCCGGGCGCATCATCCCGAGGCCGTCGCCGAGGCCGCGGCCCGACGGCGGACGCGGGCGCTGTTCGAGGGGCGCGATCGGTTGCTGATCGTCGCCGCCGACCATCCCGCCCGCGGGGCGCTGGCCGTCGGGGACCGGCCGTACGCCATGGCCGACCGGGCCGATCTGCTCGGCCGGCTCTGTCTCGCGCTCTCGCGCCCCGGCGTCGACGGCGTCCTCGCCTCCGCCGACATCCTCGACGACCTCCTCCTCCTCGGCGCCCTGGACGACCGGCTCGCCGTCGGCTCCATGAACCGCGGTGGGCTCGCCGGGGCGTCGTTCGAGCTCGACGACCGGTTCACCGGCCACCGCCCCCAGGACCTCGACCGGCTCGGTTTCGACGCCGGCAAGCTCCTCCTGCGGATCGACCCCGACGACCCCGGTTCGCTCTCCACCCTCCACTCCGCCGCCCGCGTCGTCGACGAGATGGCCGGCCTGCGACTGCCCGTGTTCGTCGAACCCTTCCTCTGCCGCCGCGACCACGCGGGGCGCCTGCACAACGACCTCTCCGCCGAGGCCGTCATCACCTCCCTCGCCGTCGCCTCCGGGCTCGGCGGCACCTCCGCCTACACCTGGCTCAAGGTCCCGGTCACCGAACACCCAGACGACATGGCGCGGGTCATGGAGACCACCACCCTCCCCGCCGTCCTGCTCGGTGGAGACCCCGGCCCCGGCCCGGACGCGCAGGAGATCGCGTACGAGAAGTGGCGCGGCGCGCTGCGCCTGCCCACCGTCCGCGGGCTGGTCGTCGGGCGCTCGCTGCTCTATCCCCCGGACGGGGATGTGGCCGGAGCGGTCGATACCGCTGCGAGCCTGCTGCAGGACGCGGTAGGAAGGGACACGCACCTCACATGAGCTCTCTCCACCTGCCCGCCGGGACCGCCTCCCGCGGGCCGTACGCACTCCACATCGACCCCGACCGGGCCGGCTGGGGGTACTCCGCACTGCGCGTCCTCGAACTCCGCCCGGGAGACACCCATCTCCTGGACACCGGGGACAGCGAATGGATCGTGCTTCCGCTCACCGGCGGCTGTACGGTGCACGTCGACGGACGAGATCTTCAACTCCTGGGTCGCGAGAGCGTGTTCGGCGGAGTGTCCGACTTCGCGTACGTGCCCCGCGACGCCCGGGCCCAGATCGCCTCCGGTGCGGGAGGCCGCTTCGCTTTGGCAGGAGCGAAGTGCGAGCGACGACTCCCCGCTCGCTACGGCCCCGCGCCGGAGGTACCCGTCGAGGCCCGCGGCAGCGGCAACCAGGCCCGCCAGGTGAGGAACTTCGCGGCGGCGGACGTCTTCGAGGCGGACCGGCTGATCGCCGTCGAGGTGATCACCCCCGGCGGCAACTGGTCCTCCTACCCGCCCCACAAGCACGACGAGCACCGCCCAGGCACGGAGTCCGAGCTGGAGGAGATCTACTACTACGAGATCGCCGACGGCGGAGTCGGATACCAGCGGATCTCCCCCTCCCGGCCCGGCGGCGCCGACCTCCTCGCCGAGGTCCGCAGCGGCGACGCCGTCCTCGTGCCCGACGGCTGGCACGGCCCGTCCATCGCCCAGCCGTCCCACGCCATGTACTACCTGAACGTCATGGCGGGACCAGGACCGGAGAGGGAGTGGAAGATCTGCTTCCACCCCGACCACACGGAGGGATACAAGTGACACGGCTGACCGTGGCCCAGGCGCTGGTGCGGTTCCTCGCCGCGCAGTACACCGAACGCGACGGCGTGCGACAGCGGCTGGTCTCCGCGACCTGGGGCATCTTCGGGCACGGAAACGTCGCCGGGATCGGCCAGGCCCTCGTCGAGTACGCCGACGTCATGCCGTACCACCAGGGGCGCAACGAACAGGCCATGGTGCACGCGGCCGTCGGCTACGCGCGCCAGTCGAACCGGCTCTCCGCGCACGCCGTCACGACCTCCATCGGCCCCGGCGCCACCAACCTCGTCACCGGCGCCGCGCTGGCGACCATCAACCGCATCCCCGTGCTGCTGCTGCCAGGCGACGCGTTCGCCACCCGCCCCGCCGACCCGGTCCTCCAGCAGCTCGAAGTGCCGTACGCGGGCGAGATGTCGGTCAACGACTGCCTGCGGCCCGTCTCGAAGTACTTCGACCGGATCACCCGCCCCGAGGCGCTGATCCCGGCCGCACTGGCCGCCGCGCGGGTCCTCACCGACCCCGTCGAGACCGGCGCGGTCACGCTCGCCCTGCCGCAGGACGTCCAGGCGGAGGCGTACGACTGGCCGGAGAAGTTCTTCGCCGAACGGGTCTGGCGCGTGCGCCGGCCGGTGCCGGACGACGCCGAACTGGACGCGGCGGTCGCGGCGATCGGCGGGGCGGCCCGTCCGCTGATCGTCGCGGGCGGCGGGGTCAAGTACAGCGGGGCCGAGGAGGCGCTCGCCACCTTCGCCGCCCTGACCGGCATCCCGGTCGCCTCCACCCAGGCCGGCAAGGGTGCTCTGCGCCACGACCACCCGCAGGACGTCGGCGCCGTCGGCCACACCGGCACCGCCGTCGCCGACCACCTGGCGCGCACGGCCGACGTGGTGATCGGGGTCGGCACCCGCTGGACCGACTTCACGACCGCCTCAGGGACCCTGTTCACCCACCCGGACGTGCGCTTCGTCAACCTCAACATCGCGGCCTTCGACACGCACAAGATGGCAGCGCTGCCCCTGGTCGCGGACGCCCGCGAGGGACTGGAAGGACTCCACGCGCTGCTCGACCCGCACCATGTCACCGAGCACTACGTGCGCGAGTACGCGGAGGAGAAGCTCCGCTGGGAGGCCCGCGTCACCGCCGCCCACACCGCACCGGACGAGAAGGCCCGACCCACCCAGACCCAGGTCCTCGGCGTACTCGACACTCTGGTCGACGACACCGACATCCTGATCAACGCGGCCGGCTCCCTCCCCGGCGATCTGCACAAGCTCTGGCGGGCCCGGTCCTCGGACCAGTACCACGTCGAATACGGGTACTCGTGCATGGGCTACGAGATCCCGGCGGCGATCGGGGTGGCGCTCGCCGCGCCCGGGCGGCCGGTCTGGGCGCTCGTCGGCGACGGCACCTATCTGATGAATCCCACCGAAATCGTCACGGCCGTGCAGGAGGGACTGCCCATCAAGGTGGTCATCCTGCAGAACCACGGGTATGCCTCCATCGGCGGGCTCTCGGAGTCCGTCGGCGGTGAGCGGTACGGCACCGCCTACCGCTTCCGGGCCCCGGACGGCAGCTTCACCGGCGCCCCGCTCCCCGTCGACCTGGCCGCCAACGCGGCCTCCCTCGGCATGCGGGTGCTGACCGCCCGCACCGTACGTGACCTGCGAGAAGCCCTCGCCGACGCCCGGACGTCGACCGTCCCCACATGTGTCTATGTCGAGACCGAAACGGCAGACACAGTGTCGGGCGCGCCCCCTGCCCAGGCGTGGTGGGATGTGCCTGTGGCCGAGACCGCGACCCGCTCGTCGGCGGTCAAGGCCCGGGAGGAGTACGACCGGCACGTCACCGCCCGACGCCGCCATCTCTGAAGGAGTAGTTCGTCATGACGAAGACCGTCAACCACTGGATCGGTGGCAAGACCGTCGAGGGCACGTCGGGCAACTGGGGCCCGGTCACCGACCCGGCCACCGGTGCCGTGACCACGCAGGTGGCCCTGGCCTCGGTCGAGGAGGTCGACGCCGCCGTCGCCGCCGCGAAGACCGCGTTCGAGACCTGGGGGACGGCGTCGCTCGCGCAGCGCACCACGATCCTGTTCAAGTTCCGCGCGCTGCTCGACGCCAACCGTGACGCGATCGCCGAGCTGATCACCGCCGAGCACGGCAAGGTCCACTCGGACGCGCTGGGCGAGGTCGCCCGCGGTCTGGAGATCGTCGACCTGGCCTGCGGTATCACCACCCAGCTCAAGGGCGAGCTCTCCACCCAGGTGTCGAACCGGGTGGACGTGGCCGCGATCCGCCAGCCGGTGGGTGTGGTGGCCGGCATCACGCCGTTCAACTTCCCCGCCATGGTGCCGATGTGGATGTTCCCCCTCGCCATCGCGTGCGGCAACACCTTCATCCTCAAGCCGAGCGAGAAGGACCCGTCGCCGTCCCTGAAGATCGCGGAGCTGCTCGCCGAGGCGGGTCTGCCCGAGGGTGTCTTCAACGTCGTCCACGGCGACAAGGTGGCCGTGGACCGGCTCCTGGAGCACCCGGACGTCTCGGCCGTCTCGTTCGTGGGCTCGACGCCGATCGCCCGCTACATCCACACCACCGCTTCCGCCAAGGGCAAGCGGGTGCAGGCGCTCGGCGGCGCGAAGAACCACATGCTGGTGCTGCCGGACGCGGACCTCGACGCGGCGGCGGACGCGGCCGTCTCGGCGGCGTACGGCTCGGCCGGTGAGCGCTGCATGGCGATCTCGGCGGTCGTCGCGGTCGGCGCGATCGGTGACGAGCTGGTCGAGAAGATCCGCGAGCGCGCCGAGAAGATCAAGATCGGCCCCGGCAACGACCCGACCTCCGAGATGGGCCCCCTCATCACGGCCGTCCACCGCGACAAGGTCGCCTCGTACGTGAGGGGCGCGGCCGACGAGGGCTGCGAGGTCGTGCTCGACGGCACCGGCTACACGGTCGAGGGGTACGAGGACGGCCACTGGATCGGCCTGTCGCTCCTGGACCACGTGCCGACGACGGCGAAGGCGTACCAGGACGAGATCTTCGGCCCGGTGCTGTGCGTGCTGCGCACGGAGACGTACGAGGAGGGCGTCGCCCTCATCAACGCGTCGCCGTTCGGCAACGGCACCGCGATCTTCACCCGCGACGGCGGCGCGGCCCGCCGCTTCCAGCTGGAGATCGAGGCGGGCATGGTCGGCGTGAACGTGCCGATCCCGGTGCCGGTGGGCTACCACTCCTTCGGTGGCTGGAAGGACTCGCTCTTCGGCGACCACCACATCTACGGCAACGACGGCGTCCACTTCTACACCCGGGGCAAGGTCGTCACGACCCGCTGGCCGGACCCCTCCGAGGCCCCTGCGGGCGTGGACCTGGGCTTCCCGCGCAACCACTGATCCACGGAAATTCGATGGCCCCCGGGGCGCGCGACGGCGCACCCTGGGGGCCATGTCCGTTCATCCACCGAAGTACCAGATCCGCGCCCTGCACACCGAGTCGACGGTGACCGTCTACCAGGCGTACGACCCGTCCATCGGCCTTCCGGCGGCCCGCGACGGCCGGTTCCCACCCGCCTGGAAGCGGGACCGGATGACGTGGATCAAGCCCTCGTTCCTGTGGATGATGTACCGCTGCGGCTGGGGCCTGAAGGAGGGCCAGCAGACGGTCCTCGCGATCGAGATCACCCGCGAGGGTTTCGAGTGGGCGCTGCGCAACGCCTGCCTGTCGCACTACGTCCGGCACTTCCACCCCGACCAGGCCACCTGGAAGCGGCAGTTGAGGGAGTCCCCGGCCCGCGTGCAGTGGGACCCCGAGCGGGACCCGCACCTCGCCGCGCTTCCGTACCGCTCCCTGCAGCTGGGGCTAGCGGGGGAGGCGTCCCGGCGCTACGCCGACGAGTGGACCGTCTCCGTACGGGACGTCACACCGCTCGCGCACGAGATCCACGCCCTCGTCCGCGAAGGGCGGCTGGAGGAGGCGCACCGGCGGATGCCCGAGGAGCGGCCGTACCCGGCGGGCACGGAGCTCCTCGGGCATCTGGTGGCCTAGAAGAGGGAGTGCAGCAGCTTGTTCGGGGAGCCCGTCCGCGGGTCCTGGACCTTGCCGGAGGTGGCGTTGTTCACCAGTGCGGTGCTCACCTGGGCCGGCGTCGCCGTCGGGTTCGCCGACAGGTAGAGCGCGGCCACGCCCGCGGTGTGCGGGGTCGCCATCGACGTGCCCGAGATGGTGTTCGTCGCCGTGTCGTTGTCCTTCCACGCCGAGGTGATGGACACGCCCGGGGCGAAGAGGTCCACACACGTGCCGTAGTTGGAGAAGGACGCCCGCTTGTCGGCGGAGTCCGTCGCGCCGACCGTGATCGCCTCGGGGACGCGGGCCGGGGAGTAGTTGCAGGCCCGCGCGGGCCAGCCCAGGATGTTGCCGTTGCCCGCGGCGACCGCGTACGTGACGCCCGAGGCGATCGAGCGCTTCACCGCGTCGTCCAGCGAGGCGTTCGCCCCGCCGCCCAGGCTCATGTTGGCGACGGCCGGCTTGACGGCGTTCGCCGTCACCCAGTCCACGCCGGCGATGACCCCGGCGGTCGTACCGGACCCGTTGCAGTCCAGGACCCGTACGGCCACCAGCTTCGCGCCCTTGGCGACGCCGTACTTCGCGCCACCGACCGTGCCCGCGACGTGCGTGCCGTGGCCCTGGCAGTCCTGGCCGTTCTGGCCGCCGCCGACGGTGTCCGTGCCGACGGTCGCCCGGCCGCCGAACTCGCTGTGCGACGTGCGGATTCCGGTGTCGATGATGTACGCGGTGACGTTCGACGCCGTCGTGTTGTACGAGTACGTCGTCGACAGCGGCAGGTCCCGCTGGTCGATCCGGTCCAGACCCCAGGTCGCGCCGTTCTGGGTGTCGGCGACCCGTACGGTCGCGTTCTGCTCGATGTACGCCACCCGCGGGTCGGCGGCCATCGCGGCGGCCCTGGCCTGGGACATCGTGGTCGAGAAGCCCTTGAGGGCGGTGCGGTACTCGTGCTTCGGCGTCACACCCAGATCGGCGGCGCGGGTGGAGCCGTCCTTGAGGACGACGATCCAGCTGTTCTCGATGGCGAGCGAGGCCGGCGCGAGGCGGAGGTCACCGACGGGGGCGCCCTGGGCGGTGGGGGAGACGGCGAACTGCAGGCCGGCGGCGAGCGCGAGGACGGGGACGAGCGCCATGGCGCGGCGAGGTATTCGGGTCATGTGGTGGGGCACCTGAACCTTTCGTGGGCCGGGTTACCGGCAGGTACGGGCGGTTGGTGCGCCACAGAGTCTCGTGTTGGCATGTGTCGTACAAGAGGGCGTCGGGTCCCCTCACCGGTCCTTCACGTCGAACTCCCACGTCAGCATGGCGAATCCACCCTCGTCCCGCGCTCCCGTCGACCGGTACGTCGCCAGCGCCGGCCCGTTGTCCGTGTCCACCCCGACCCATACGTCGTAGCAGCCGCGCTCGCGCGCCTCGGCCACCAGAGCCTCCGTCAGCGCCCGCCCGATGCCCCGCCGCCGGTACCCCTCGTCCACCGACAGCTCGTACAGACACATCTCCACCCCCTTGTCCGGGTGGAGCATCTCGATCCCGCTCACCAGACCCGCGGGGAACCCGTCCTCCGCGTACGCGATCAGCATCAGATGCCCGGGCGCGGCCAGGAACCGCTCCGCCCACGCGGCGCGCGGCGGGTTGTCGTAGAGGTGCTCCGCGGCCAGCAGCTCGGCCACCGTCGTCGCCCGCCGGATCTCCATGCCACGCCCCTCCCATTTGAGGCTCGGTTCGCCTCCGGGCGCCTCCCGTGTGCGTCGACGGTCGATCGTGCTCGACGGCTCGTCCCTCGCCGCCTCCGCGCGTTCTCCCTTTCGACGCCCACGGCGCCCTTCGGCTCACTCGCCCGCCTGCACGGCGCATACCGCGCCTGGTGTACGCGACGGTAGTCCGTACGACTTCAGGAGGCCCGCGATTTCCGCCCGGGGGCAGCCGTGGCTCACAGGCGGCCCGCCTAGGCTCGGGGGCATGCAGCTCCGACTTCCCCGGTGGGCCGCGGTCACCGCCGCCCTCGCCGTGCTCGCGGGCGCCGGCACCTTGACCGCCGTCGCCTCGGACGAACCGCCGCCCGTGCACCGCGCGGACCGGGTGCTCGACATGCCCGGGGCGCGGATCGACACCTCCTACTACACCTCCGGGAGCGACGGCCGGCGGCCGGCCGTCCTCCTCGGGCACGGCTTCGGCGGCTCCAAGGACGACGTCCGTGCCCAGGCCGAGCGGCTCGCCCGCGACGGCTACGCCGTCCTGACCTGGTCGGCCCGCGGATTCGGCTCCTCCACCGGGCAGATCGGACTCAACGACCCCGACCACGAGGTCAAGGACGTCCAGCGGCTCATCGACTGGCTCGCCCAGCGCCCCGAGGTCCTGCTCGACAAGGACGGTGACCCGCGCGTCGGCCTCACCGGCGCCTCCTACGGCGGCGCGGTCTCGCTGCTCGCCGCCGGGTACGACACCCGGGTCGACGCGATCGCCCCGCAGATCACCTACTGGAATCTCGCCGACGCCCTCTTCCCCAACGGCGTCTTCAAGAAGCTCTGGGCGGGCATCTTCTTCTCTGCCGGCAACCAGGCCACCGGAAGCCAGGCCACCGGAAGCCGGCCCACCGGCAACCCGCCCACCGGCGCCCAGCCGGGCAAAGCCGACGGCTGCGGCCGCTTCACCGCCGAGCTGTGCGCCCTGTACCAGCGCGTCGCCGTCTCCGGACAGCCGGACGCCGCCGCCCGCACCCTCCTCGAAGCCCGCAGCCCCTCCGCCGTCGGAGACCGGATCAAGGTCCCCGCCCTGATCGTCCAGGGACAGACCGACTCCCTCTTCCCGCTCGGCCACGCCGACGCCATGGCGAAGGCGATCGCAGCCAACGGCGCGCCCGTCGCCGTCGACTGGATCGCGGGCGGCCACGACGGCGGCAACCGCGAGACCGAACGCGTCGAGGCCCGGATCAGCGGCTGGTTCGACCGCCACCTCAAGCAGGAGACGGGCGCCGACACCGGGCCCGCGTTCCGCGTCAGCCGTGCCGGGGGAGTCGACTCCACCGACGGGCAGGCGCAGCTGCGCGGCGCGAGCTCCGACCGCTACCCCGGGCTCTCGGGCGACGCCGGCGACGCGCTGTCCCTCCCGCTGGACGGCGGCGGGCCGCAGACCTTCGCCAACCCCGCCGGAGCGGGCCCGCCCGCCATCTCCGCGGTCCCGGGCGTCGGCGGCGGGCTCTCCCAGCTCTCCTCCCTGGGCGTGGGCCTCTCCCTCGACTTCCCCGGCCAGTACGCCCGGTTCGAGGCGAAGCCGCAGGCGGAGGCGGTACGGATCACCGGCTCGCCGACCGTCCGCGTCAAGGTCACCTCCGACAGTCAGGACGGCTCGGCCGTCCTCTTCGCCAAGGTCTACGACGTCGGCCCCGACGGCCGCCGGCAGGTGCTGCCGGCCCAGCTGGTCGCCCCCGTCCGCGTCGACGACGCCCGGAAGGGCAGGAGCGTCGAGCTGACGCTGCCCGTGATCGACCACGAGGTCGAGGCAGGTCATCGGCTGCGGCTCGTACTCTCCGCCACCGACCTCGGCTACGCCTCCCCGGCCGCGCCGGCCGCGTACACCGTCGCCGTGGAGAGCCCGCTGACGGTCCCCACCGCGCCCGCCGTGAACACCCAGGCGGCCGCGCTGCCCTGGTGGGTGTGGGGCCTGCCGCTCGCCGGAGTGCTGATCGCCGCCGCACTGCTCCTCACGGCTCGGCGCCGGACCGCGGCACCCGCCCCCGACCCCGACCTCGCCGCGGTACCGCTGCAGATCACCGGGCTGACGAAGAAGTACGCCAAGTCCTCGGACCGGTACGCGGTGCGGGATCTCTCCTTCCGGGTCGAACAGGGACAGGTCCTCGGTCTGCTCGGACCCAACGGCGCGGGGAAGACCACCACCCTGCGGATGCTCATGGGCCTGATCACCCCCGACGACGGGGAGATCCGGGTCTTCGGCCAGGCCATCCGGCCGGGCGCCCCGGTCCTCTCCCGGGTCGGCGCGTTCGTCGAGGGCGCGGGTTTCCTGCCCCATCTGTCCGGGCGGGACAACCTGGAGCTGTACTGGAAGGCCACCGGGCGGCCCGCCGAGGACGCGCACATCGAGGAGGCCCTGGAGATCGCCGGCCTCGGCGACGCGCTCGCCCGCGCCGTACGGACGTACTCGCAGGGCATGAGGCAGCGGCTCGCCATCGCCCAGGCCATGCTCGGTCTGCCGGACCTGCTGATCCTCGACGAACCGACCAACGGACTCGACCCGCCCCAGATCCGCGAGATGCGGGACGTGATGATCCGGTACGCCGCCGAGGGCCGGACCGTCATCGTCTCCAGCCACCTCCTCTCGGAGGTCGAGCAGTCCTGTACGCATCTCGTGGTCATGGACCGCGGCCGGCTCGTGCAGGCCGGTCCCGTCGGCGAGATCACCGGCGCGGGGGACACCCTGCTCGTGACGCTCGGGGACGCCGTCCCGGACCCGCTCGTGGACAAGATCGGCGCGCTGCCCGGGATCGGCTCGGCCGTACGGACCGAGAACGGGCTCCTCGTCCGCCTCGACGGGGCCGACGCGACCGCCCTGATCGGCGAACTCGTCCGCCTGGACGTGCCCGTGACCGGTGTGGGTCCGCACCGGCGCCTGGAGGACGCGTTCCTGACCCTGATCGGAGGAGGATCCGCATGAGCACGACCGCGGAACTGGTGGAGACCGCACCCGGCTACCGGGCGCGGCACACCCTGCCGCTGCGCGTCGAGGCCGTACGGCAGCTCAAGCGGCGCCGCACCCTGGTCATGGGAGCGGTGCTCGCCGCCCTGCCGTTCGTCCTGATCATCGCCTTCGCGATCGGCGGGTCCCCGGACGGCAACGAGAGCGGTCGGATCACGCTGATGGACACGGCGACGGCGTCGGCGGCGAACTTCGCCGCGACCTGTCTCTTCGTCTCCGCCGGATTCCTCCTCGTGATCCCGGTCGCCCTGTTCTGCGGGGACACCGTGGCCTCCGAGGCCAGCTGGTCCTCGCTGCGCTATCTCCTGGCCGCACCCGTCCCCCGGGCCCGGCTGCTCTGGTCCAAGCTGGCCGTGGCGCTCGGCTTCAGCGCGGCGGCGATGGTGCTGCTGCCGCTGGTGGCGCTCGCCGCGGGCACGGTCGCCTACGGCTGGGGCCCCTTGCAGCTCCCCACCGGCGGCGCCCTGCCCGCCGCCGACACCCTGCCCCGGCTGGCCTTGGCCGTCGCGTTCATCTTCGTCTCCCAACTGGTCACCGCCGGGCTCGCGTTCTGGCTCTCCACCCGGACCGACGCCCCGCTGGGCGCCGTCGGCGGCGCGGTCGGCCTGACGATCATCGGCAACGTCCTGGACGCGGTCACGGCGCTCGGCTCCTGGCGCGACTTCCTGCCCGCGCACTGGCAGTTCGCCTGGGCGGACGCCCTCCAGCCGCAGCTGGAGTGGGGCGGGATGGCCAAGGGTGCGGCGGTCTCGGTGACGTACGCGCTGATCCTCTTCGCGCTCGCCTTCCGGGGCTTCGCCCGCAAGGACATCGTGTCCTGAGGTCCGTCACAACCACCCCCTCCGAGCCGCTTCCGCGCCCGCGCGGAAGCGGCTCGTCGTGCCCAGGGCGTGCATCAGCTCACCGACGCGGCGGCTGTAGGTCCGGCCGGACATGCCGAGGCGGGCGGCGGCCGTCTCGTCGGTGAGGCCGGCGAGGAGCGCTTCGAGGACCGGGCGGAGCTGGGGAGGGAGGTCACGCGGCGGGGAGGTGGCACCGGCCAGGTCCTCGCCCGCGTCCCAACTGGTGTGGTGGGCGCGGACCAGGGCGTGCACGACGACCGGATCCCGGATCAGCAGCAGCCCGTTGTACAGCAGCTCCAGATCGAGCGGGACCGCCGCCACCGTACGGTCGACGACGATCATCTTGAAGGGGATGGAGTCCGCGAGGCGGGCCCGCCCCGGCCCGTGGACCGCGCCGGCCACATGGGGCAGGGCGTGGCGCGGCACGATCCGTCTGACCTCCGGCGCCCGCTCCGCCGCGGCCCGCATGCACGCTCCTGCCAGCTCCAGGAACGGCTCGGGGATCGCACGGCCCGCGGAGGCGGCCGGGTCGTCGAAGGTCAGCAACTCGTGCCGCGTCGAGGCGGCCAGCCCGGCCAGCGCCGCGCTGATCCGCCGCGCGCCACGGACGGGGCGCGCCGGAGGCCGCTGTGCCTCCGGTATCGCCCGGTTCATCGCCGATCGCGCGAGCATCACGGAGCCCGCAGTCTCTGCCACCGCTGACCACCCCCGCCCGATCGGTGTGCCACTCCATGTACGCATGCGACTGCACACGGTGACAACCCCTGTTGAGAAGGATGGCGAGTCCATGCCACGGGAGGCCGCCCCGGTCGCCGTTGCCGCATTGAGATCCATCCGCAACCCCTTCGTCTGCTCCTTCCGGCCCCCTCGGACGTCACATTCACAAGTGCTGGACTTCGAGGGGGAGATGACATGAAGCGACGACGCAGGGCCCGGCTCACCGCCGGCATCCTGGCCGCCGGGCTGGTCCTGACCGGATGTGCGGGCAACGGGAACACCGAGCGGGCGGCGGACGGGAGCCGCGGCGGGAACCGGGCGCCGGTCGCCCCCGACGCCCGCCAGGACGGTGCCGCCGAGGGCGAGCAGCGGTCCGAGCCGCCCGCCGCCGACTGGCTCTCCACCTTCGCCCTGGACGTGGACACCGCCTCGTACGGCTACGCCCGCCGTACCCTCTCCGAGGGCCGGCTGCCCGAACCGACGTCCGTACGGCCCGAGGAGTTCGTCAACAGCTTCCGGCCCGACTATCCGCGGCCCGCGGGCGACGGGTTCAGTGTGACGATCGACGGGGCGCGGACCGGGGACGACGGCTGGTCGGTCGTCCGGGTCGGCCTCGCCACCGCCGCCGCGGACCGGAAGGGCGAACGCCCGCCCGCCGCCCTCACCTTCGTCGTCGACATCTCCGGCTCGATGGCCGAGACGGGCCGGCTCGACCTGGTCAAGGAGTCCCTCGGCATCCTCACCGACGAGCTCCGCGACGACGACTCGGTCGCGCTGGTCACCTTCAGCGACGAGGCCGAGACCCGGCTGCCCATGACGAAGGTCAAGGGGCAGCGCGAGCGGATCCACGACATCGTCGACGAGCTGGCGACGACCTCCTCCACCAACGTGGAGGCAGGCGTGCGCACCGGCTACGACGTCGCCGTCGAGGGGCACCGCGAAGGCGCCACCAACCGGGTCGTGCTGCTCTCCGACGCTCTCGCCAACACCGGGGACACCGACGCGCAGTCGATCCTGAACCGGATCGACAAGGAACGCAGGCAGTACGGCATCACCCTCTTCGGCGTCGGCGTCGGAAGCGACTACGGCGACGCGTTCATGGAGCGGCTCGCCGACAAGGGCGACGGGCACACCACGTACGTCTCCACCAGCGAGCAGGCCCGCAAGGTCTTCGTGGACCAGCTCCCCCACAACATCGAACTGCGCGCCCGCGACGCCAAGGCGCAGGTCGCGTTCGACCCGAAGACCGTCGAGAAGTTCCGGCTGATCGGCTACGAGAACCGGGAGGTCGCCGACGAGGACTTCCGCGACGACCGGGTCGACGGCGGCGAGGTGGGAGCGGGGCACACCGTCACCGCGCTGTACGCGGTGAAGACCCGGCCCGGGCGCACCGGGCAGCTGGCCACCGCCACGGTCCGCTGGCTCGACCCCAAGAGCCGCACCCCGCACGAGAACACCGGAAGCGTCGGTACGAGCGCGCTCACCACCTCCCTCTGGGCCCCCGGCCACGACAGCCTGCAGCTGACCGCCGTCACCGCCTACTTCGCCGACCGGCTGAGGGGCGGCGACCTGCCGGGCGCGCCGAAGCTCTCGGAACTCGCCGAGCGCTCCGGGGCGATCGCGGAGCGGTCGGGTTCGAAGGTGGTCCGGGAGCTGACCGAGGCGATCCGGCAGGCGGACAAGCTGCTCGCCAGGGACGGCGGTGCGGAACCGGGGGATCCGTACGTCGGTTGATCCACAACCGCTGCGCGGTGGCCGTGGATCCCGTCATGATGGGGCCATGGCCACCCTGCTGCTCGCCCTCGCCGTCGGTTCCACCGGCCTCTACGCCGGGTTCATGCTGATCTTCCTGACCGGGATCATGCCCGCGCTCGCCCGGCTCGGGGACACGGAGTTCGTCGACGCCATGCGGCGGATCAACGAGTACGTGCCCAAGCCGGTGTTCCTGATCGTGTTCCTGGGGGTCGTGGCCTTCCCGGTGGCCGCGTTCTTCGTGCCCGTCGACGGGCGCTCCGACACCCAGAAGTGGCTGGTCCTGGCCGGCCTGGTCTGCGCCGCGCTCAACCATCTGGTCACGATCGGCGGCAACATCCCGCTGAACAACGCGCTGGCCGCCTCGGAGCGGACGGGGGAGGCGCCGTCCGCCGTCCGGGCGGCCTTCGAGAAGCGTTGGAACGGCTTCCACGCGGTCCGCACGATGCTGATCACCGCCGCGTTCGGGCTGCTGATCGCCGCGTCCCTGAACTGAGCGTCGCCGGATCGGCGGTCCGCGAACCGACCGTCCTTGGATGGACCGTCCCTGAACCGACGGATCTAGGAAGGCAGTTCCGCGACCGTGGTGATCGCGGTGAACAGGATCTCGTCGTCCTGCCGGCCGGTCACCCGGATCAGCCGCTCCGGGCTGCCCGGGTAGTCCACGGCCGGCTCGGTCTCGATCCAGCAGGGGCTGCCGAACTCGGCGTATCGGTGGAAGGTGGAGTCCATCGCCACCGGCAGCACCGGCCGGCCGCCGGGCATGAGGGTGTGCACGGCCTGCCGGGCCGCCTCGAGCAGGACCATGCCGGGGATGTGGTCGCCGGGGTGGTCGAAGAGCACGGGGTGGCGGGTGTTCGCCCGCAGTTGCCAGCGGTCGGCGCGCTCGGTCGGTGTGAGCACGACGTCGAACTCGCTGTGCCGGCCGACGGATCGCGGCTCCACGGATGCGGTGGGCGGTTCCTGGGCCATCGCGGTCGCGGCCTCGGCGAGGCGATCGGCGCGCAGCCTGCGGTAGACCTCGGGGCTGGTGCAGGTGTAGCGGGCGTTGCCGGTGGCGAGCACCCGGCCGTTCTCGCTGATCACGACCTCGTAGCTCAGTCCGGCCAGCCGGCCGGCGCGGCGGCGTATGTCGGTGCAGGTGACGTCGAGGCGCAGATCGGCGGGTGCGCCGCCGACGGGCAGCAGCGCGGGCGTCACGCGATAGTTGAGCTCCCACATCAGGAACTGGTGGCCCAATGGCACGTCGAAACCCGCGTGGGCGAGTAACGCACCGACCTGACGGATCGTTTCGGCAGCCAGCATCGGGTCGTAGTGCGAACCGCCGACCGGCTCGAAGAAGGAGTGTCCACGCGGCCATTGGGCGTACAGCGTGAAGTGGGCCTCGTCCCTGCGGCACCATTCGGCGGTCAGAAAGACCTCGGCGAGCGCGGCCCGGTGAACGTACTCACGGGGAGCCGTCGTGGTCAGCCCGCGGAGGGCTTCGCTGTCCACGATGTCGGTCGGGGCGGGCGTCTGCAGCATGAGATCCCTCTACTAGGGGCCTACTAAGGAGATTCGGGCAACCAGCTCTCGCGGAAGTTACGAACTCCTCGGTCTGTTTCGCAAGTGCAAGGGTACGGTTCTGTCAGGTCGGTGCGGGGTACGGCGAAGTGCCCCCCAGTCTGCCCGCGTCCAACGACGCCTGTCAGAACGGCAGATGTCCGACTCATGAGACCCGAGGGTTCACGAGTGAGGAGGCTTCGGGTATCTTCACGCTGCCGGAAATCTGTACCGCCAGGTTTGTTTCTCGGGCCTCCGAGACGCCGGTTCGGGTGATCGCGTCCTGATCTGAGCGATTCGATCCGATACGCCCGGCTCGCCGATCGGCTGTCCCTGGGAGACTCCGTGGAACACCTGCGCCAGATATCCGTCGCCGCCGTCAACATCGACGGCGTCCTGCTGAACGACACGTTCAGCCCGGTCATCCACCGGTTCATCACCAGCCGGGGCGGTCACTACGACGCCGAGGTGGAGCGGGAGATCTTCTCCCAGACCCAGCTCACCGCGGCCAAGGCCCTCGGTGCCGCGGCCGGGCTCTCCTGGGGTCCCGAGGAGGTGCTCGCGGCCTACTTCGAGGAGCGCGCCGCCCACCTGGCCGAGCATCCGCTGCGCGTGCTCGACGGCGCCGCCGAACTGCTGCTTCGCCTGCGGGAACTGGGGCTGCGAACGGTCTGCTACGGCGGACTCGACGCGTCCCACTTCGACCTCCACCTGCGGGAGCTGGCGCATCTCTTCGACGCGCCCGGCTATGTGTGCACCAACGACTTCCGCCCCGGGGTCCGCGAGGTGACGCTGGACCTCGGACTCCGGTTCGACCAGATCCTGTTCATCGACGACGTCGCCCGGGTCGGGGAGGCCGCCAAGGAGCTCGGGGTGCCGTTCATCGGCCACCCCAGCGACTTCGCCCACGGGTTCCAGGGCGAGCTGATGCGCAGAGCGGGCGTACGGCACGTGGTGGGGTCGCTCGGCGAGATCGACGAGTCCCTGCTGCGGACCCTCGACGCCGAGGCCGCCGCCGGTACGGTCTGGAACCGCTGAGGACGCCGTGGCGTACAAGGTGTCACACATCCAACTGCCGAGGGAGACGACCGTTCCATGACTGCCGACCACCGCCTGCTGCCCGACAAGGTCGCCCTGATCACCGGAGCGAGCAGCGGAATCGGGGCGGCCGCCGCCCGGGTCTTCGCCCGTGAGGGCGCCCGCGTGGTGCTCGCCGCCCGCCGCGAGGACAGGCTCAAGGACCTGGTGACGGAGCTGCGCGAGCAGGGCGCCGAGGCCGAGTACGTGGTGGCGGACATGACCCGCCGCGAGGACACCCGAGCCGCCGTGGCGCATGCGGTGCAGACGTACGGAAGGCTCGACGTGGCCTTCAACAACGCCGGGTGGGGTGCCGGCCGCGAGCCCCTGCACGAGATGGACGACGAGCTCTACGACCGGATCCTGGACGTCAATCTGCGCGGGGTCTGGAACTGCCTCCGGGACGAGATCGCCGCCATGCTGACCACCGGCGGTGGCGCGATCGTGAACACCAGCAGCGTCGGCGGACTGCTCGCGACCCCGGTCGCCGCGCCCTATGTCGCCGCCAAGCACGCCGTGGTCGGGCTGACCAAGGCGGCCGCCGCCGAGTACGCGGCCCAGGGGATACGGGTCAACTCGGTGGCGCCCGGGACGACCCGTACCGAAGTGGTCACCGAGTGGTTCGCCGCGGTGCCCGGGATCGAGGAGGCGCTGCACGCCGCCACGCCGCAGCCGCGGACCGCCGAGCCCGAGGAGATCGCCGAGGCGGCGGCCTGGCTCTGCAGCGACCGATCGTCGTTCGTCACCGGTGCGATCATGCCGGTGGACGGCGGCTTCACGATGGTGTGAGCCGGGTGCCGTCCGGCCGAACGGCCTGCGTGCGATGTCTTGTGTCCTCTGCACGTATCCGTCCATACTTGCTGTTTTCGACCGTGAAGTGCGAGCAGGCACGGAGCGAGCGCGAGCGCCCCGTGGGGCATCGGGCTATGAGAGGGACGTGACCCCCAATGGCGAAGCAGGATCGCGCGATTCGGACGCGCCAGGCGATCTTGGAAGCGGCCGCCACCGTCTTCGACGAGCGTGGTTACGAGGCCGCGAAACTCACCGACATCCTCCAGCTGGCCCAGGTCACCAAGGGCGCGCTCTACTTCCACTTCGACTCCAAGGAGGACCTCGCGCACGCGGTGATCGACGCCCAGGTCTCGGCCGCGCCGATGCCGATGCCGCAGGTCTCCAAGATGCAGGAGTTCGTCGACATCGGCATGGTGTTCGCGCACCGGCTGACCCATGACGGGCTGCTGCGCGGCAGCGTCCGGCTCACCCTCGACCAGGGCGGGCACGAGCTCAACCGCAGCGGCCCCTACCGGGAGTGGACGGAGCTCAACCTGCGGGTGCTCGAGGAGGCCAAGGAGCGCGGCGAACTGCTGCCGCACGCCGACCCGCAGGAGGTGGCTCCGCTCGTGGTGGGCGCCTACGCCGGCCTGAACCTGATGACCCAGGCCCTGGGCAGCAACCGGGCCGACATGGACCGGTGGGCCTCGGCGCTCTACCGCCACGTGCTGCCCAGCATCGCCGTGCCCGCCGTGCTCGCGATGCTCGACATGGAGCCCGGTCGGGGCGCTCGCGCCCTGCGGGCCGCGGAGGCGGCCGCCGGTTAGGCAGGCCCCGCGTCCTCACCGAACGGGAAAACCATACCCGTCTGCCGGTTTTTTGAGGATGACATGAAGCCGACATCTCCGCGTCGCCTGGAATAGACCTCGGAAAGCGTACCCGCGAGTCCAGATCTTGGACCCGCGGGTACGCTTCGTTGCGCACTTTGCGGATTCTTGATGTCGGCAAACCTCTCTGAATCGGGACATTTCTTCGCGTTCTCAGGTCCGGAGATTCCATACCCCGCGGTTTCTTATTGACATGCCTCCAGGTCTCTTTTCTAATCGTCCAGGGCCAATCCGTTCACCGACACTGAGGGGGCAAAGTGGACGTCCGGATCCTGGGGGGACTGTCGGTACGCGAGAACGGGGTGTCGATCACTCCGACCGCCGCCGCGCCGCGGCAGCTGCTGGCACTGCTCGCGGCCAACGCGGACCAGGTCGTGCCCGTGACCGTACTCATGGAGGAACTGTGGCCGTCCGGGCCGCCGCGCGGCGCCCGGGTCGAACTCCAGTCCCACATCGTCGATCTGCGCGCGCTGATCACGACCGCACTGCGCGGGGCAGGACCACCGGCACCCGGATCAACCTGGCTGGAGCGCCACAGCGCCGAGGCCGTGCTCGTCTCGCTGCCCGGCGGCTACCGGCTCGACACCGGCGGCGGCTCCAACGACGCCTGGCAGTTCGAACGGGCCGCGGGCGCCGGATACCGGGCCATGGAGGCGGGCGATCTGCAGCGCGCGGCACGCCGGCTCTCCGACGCCCTGGCGCTCTGGCGCGGTGAACCGTACGCGGGCGTCGCGGCCGGCCCCCACCTGCGCATGGAGATCGAACGTCTGGAGACCTCCCGGCTGAGCGCCCTCGACCAGTGGGTCGAGGCCCAGCTGCGGCTCGGCCGGCACTTCGAGATGATCTCCGACCTCTCCGAACTCGTCGCCCAGTACCGCACCAACGAGCCGCTGCACGGCCAGTTCATGGTCGCGCTGCTGCGCTGCGGACGACAGGACGAGGCCCTGGAGGTCTACCAGCGGCTGCGCAACGGACTGAAGAAGGAGACGGGGATGGAGCCCTCCGCACGGCTGCGCAGGCTCCAGCGCTCGATCCTGACCGTACGGGACGTGGCCCGGCCGGCGTTCGGCCGGCAGACGTCGTCGCTGCCCCGTCTCGTGCCCGCGGGGTCGCTCGGTTGAGGGGCCGCGCGGCGGCGGACACCGAGGAGAACGAGAGGAGGGGCGGGGCGCCCGAAGCGCCCCGCCCCTCCTCCGGTGTCGCCCGGGTTCACCGTCAGGCGGCGGAGAAGCCCTTCTTCAGCGCCGTGGCGATCTCGACCGCGCGCCGGGTCTGGAACTCGATCGCGGCGAGGTTCTCGCCGGACACGTTGTTCGCCTCGTTCGCCGAGACGCTGCTGGCGCCGTACGGGTTGCCGTTGGCCGGGGAGAACTGGACCGGGTCCGCGTAGCCGGGCGCGACGATGACCGCGCCCCAGTGGTAGAAGGTGTTGTTCAGGGCGAGCAGCGTCGACTCCTGGCCACCGTGCGTCGTCGAGGTCGAGGTGAACGCCGAGGCCACCTTGTTGACCAGCTTCCCCTGCGCCCACAGGCCACCGGTGGTGTCGATGAACTGCTTGATCTGCGCGGCGGGCAGACCGAAACGGGTCGGCGTGCCGATCAGCACGACGTCGGCCCACTCCAGGTCGTCGAGCGAGGCGACCTCCACGTCACGGGTGGCCTGGACGTGCTCGGCCCACTCCGCCTTCGTGTCGATCACCGACTGCGGGGCCAGCTCCGCCACCTTCCGCAGCCGCACCTCCGCACCGGCCTTCTCCGCCGCGTCCGCGGCGGCGTTCGCCAGCGTGTGCACGTTGCCGGTCGACGAGTAGTAGATGACTGCGACGTTGGTCATGACAGACCTGCTCCTTGGTGAAGGACGGAGGGACGGGGCCGACAACGGAACGGAAAGGCCCTTTCGCGACCTTCCCCGAACGGCACGGCGGCCTTCCACGCACTCGGTGAAAGTCCGTCAAGTCCCGTACGCGGATGTCACTTCGCGGCGAAGAAGTGCAGCAGAGCCCGCTCGTCCTCGTCGTTCAGCGCGATCGAGAACAGCTCCCCGAGCGCGCACACCGTGTCCGCCGCGCTCAGCTCGCGACGCTCGACGCGCCCGTCCGCGTACCGGATCTCCAGCGAGGTGTCCCGCAGCAGCCGGCGCTCCTTCTCCGTCTCCTTCTGGGCGACCAGCCCACCGACGAACGGCGAACCGGGCCGGGTGGAGGAGACGTAGTGCGCGGCCTCGAAGTCGATCCGGAACTGCGGCTCCTGGCGGAAGGAGTACATGTCGAACCAGCCCCCGTCCGTCCCGTCCCCGGGGATCCGCACCACCCAGTCGGGCCCGTCGGCGGCCAGCCGCCAGGTCCAGTCCGCGACCGAGGAGACCGCCCCGTCCCGGAGCGGCAGCGCCTCCATCAGCCCGCTGTAGCCGTAACCGGCGTCGGCCAGCCAGACCTCGTCGTCCGCCCGGACGAGCAGCACCGTGTGCGTACGGAAGCGGCGCCGGCTCTCGCCCTGACGGATACGGGCGAGGAGCCGGGTCACCGGGAAGCCGAGCCGGTCCAGGGCGGCGGCGAGCAGCAGGTTGTTCTCGTAGCAGTAGCCGCCGCGCCCCGCCCGTACGAGCTTGTCCTGGATCCGGTCCAGATCGAGCGAGACCGGGCGGCCCAGGGCGATGTCGATGTTCTCGAACGCGATCGCGTCCATGTGCCCGCGCAGCACCCGGTGCAGGGTGTCCGCGCCGGGGGTGCGGGGCCCGGTGAAGCCGATCCGGGCGAGGTACGCGTCGAGGTCGAGGAGCTCGCTCTGCCACTCCGGATCGGTCTCGACGGCGACGGGCAGTCCGTAGGTTCCCAACATGGCTGTCTCCTGGGTCAGATGCCTGGTCAGAGGCCTGGGTCAGATGCGGTGGGGGTCGTCGTGCGTGGGGCGGTCCCGCAGCAGCTCGGGCGGGATGGTGTCCGGGCACACGGCCGCCCCCTGCTCCGCCACCGGCTCCTCCGCGGCGGCCGGCGGGAGCACCGGTGGCCTGAGCGCGGCGGCGAGGGCGGCCGCCAGCGCCGCGCCGAGCACCGGGCCGATCAGATACGCGGTCAGGAAGCCGAAGTTCCCGGCCCACAGCGCGGGTCCGAACTGCCGCGCCGGATTGACCGAGCCGCCCGCGAGCGGCCCGAGGATCATGATGAAACCGCTGATGCACAGCCCGACGACGCCCGGGATCAGCCACTCCCAGCGCGGCCGGATCAGCAGCGCCGCCACCAGCGTCATACAGATCAGCTGCCCCACCGTCTCCGCCGTCAGCACCCCCCAGAAACCCCAGTCGGGCTGCGGCGCCACCGCCGCCCAGCCGACCTGGGGCAGCCCCACGTCCGCGCCCCACACCAGCCGGGCGAGACCCACTCCGGCCACGGCTCCGGTCATCTGCGCCACGCAGAACGGCAGGACGTCCCGGCCGGGGAAGACCCGCAGCAGCCACAGCCCGATGCTCACCGAGGGGTTCATGTGCCCGGCGGTCTTCCGGGACATCGAGTAGTGGATGATCGCCGTGTTGACGACGCCGAAGAAGATCCCGAGCGCGACGAACGCCGCGCGCCCCTTCAGCACGGAGCCCAGCGGGGCGTCCGGCGCGAAGATCCAGCGCGCGGTGGTGACGATCAGGAACAGGATCCCCGCCGTGATCAGGAACTCCAGGGCGAAGGTGCGGGCGCGCGGGGAGAGGAACTCCCGGCGGGTGGCCCGGTGACGACTGCTGTGGGTCATGGTGACCAACTCCCAGCTGTGATGCGGTCGGTACAGGCGGCGCGGGTGGTGCGGGGCGTCCACATGCGTCCGCGGCGCCGCGGACGGCCGGAAGGCCGCCCACGACGCCGCAGAGGGGCGAACGGGCAGGTCAGAGCTCGATACGGACCTTGTAGGCGAGCGCCCAGGCGTTGAACTCGACGAGCCGCTCCATCACCGCCCGGGTTCCCCAGAGCCCGCCGAGCGCCGAGTACTCCTCCAGCGGCCTGTCGAGCAGCCGCTGGATGCCCTCGCGCGGGACGAGCCGCAGCACCGGGGAGCCCTCGGCGAGCAGCGCCTCGACCTTGGCGCGCAGCGCGGTGACGTACTCGATGTCCTGCGTGGAGGGGTACGGGCTCTTCTTCCGCTCCAGGACCGACTGCGGCAGCACGTGCGCGGCGGCCGCGCGGAGCAGGCTCTTCTCCCGGCCGTCGAAGTTCTTCATCTCCCACGGCACGTTGTAGACGTACTCGACGAGCCGGTGGTCGGTGAACGGGACGCGGACCTCGAGGCTGGTGGACATCGAGATCCGGTCCTTGCGGTCCAGCAGGAACTTCTCCCAGTGCATGATGTTGAGCCAGGTCAGCTCCTTCATGCGCTCCTCGTGCCGGGAGTCGCCGGCCAGCCGCGGGACCGCCTCCAGGGACTCGGCGTACCGGCGCTTGACGTACTCCTCCAGGCCCAGCCGGTCCCAGAGCCCGATGTCCTTGATCGTGTCCAGGCCGCCGAGCCGCCGCCAGGCGTCGTACCAGGGGAAGGTGTCCCCGTTCACGGCCTCCTCGTCGAAGAACCAGTTGTAGCCGCCGAAGATCTCGTCGGCCGCCTCGCCGGAGAGCGCCACCGTGACCCGCTCCTTGAGCGCCTTGCACAGGTGGTGCAGGGAGTGCTCCATGTCGCCGGTGGAGACCGGCAGGTCCTGGGCGCGCAGCACCGCGGCCCGTACGTCCTCGTCGAGGATGTCGTGGTTCTCCAGCTCCACGATGATGTGCTCGGCGCCGGAGTGCTTCGCGACATCGACGGCGTACGGAGTGTCCGGGTCCATCCAGATGCCGTTGTCCCGGAAGGTCTCGCCGTGGTCCTTGAAGTCGACCGAGAAGGCGGTGATCCGCTCGTCCGAACCCTGGTCGCGCAGCACCTTCGCAGCGAGTGCGGTCACGGCGCTGGAGTCGAGACCGCCGGAGAGCAGGGTGCCGACCTTCACGTCGGCGATCAGCTGCCGCTCGATGATGTCCTCGAGCAGCTCGCGGACGGTGGCGATGGTGGTGTCGAGGTCGTCCGTGTGCGGGCGCGCCTGGAGCGTCCAGTACGTGCGGGTGGTGGAGCCGGACCGTGAGAAGCGGACGGACGTGCCCGGGACGACCTCGCGCATTCCCTTGAAGACCGCGTGGCCGGGGGTGTTGATGATGGCGAAGATCTCGGCCAGGCCCTCGGCGTCGACCACCGCCTCCGCCTCCGGGTGGGCGAGGATCGACTTGGGCTCGGAGCCGAAGAGGACGCCGTCCGCGGTGGGATAGTAGTAGAGCGGCTTGACGCCCATCCGGTCGCGGACCAGGAGGAGTTCCTCCGTGCGCGGGTCCCAGATCGCCAGTGCGTACATGCCGTTGAGCCGCTCGGCGAACTCCTCGCCCCACTCGAGATAGGCGTGCAGCACGACCTCGGTGTCGGACGCGGTGCGGAACTCGTGTCCGAGGGCGCTGAGTTCCTCCCTCAGCTCGCGGAAGTTGTAGACCTCGCCCGTGTAGACGAGGACGGGCTGTCCGTCGTCGCCGGGGACGGCGTGCATGGGCTGGCGGCCGTTCTCCAGATCGATGATGGAGAGACGGCGGTGGCCCAGGGCGGCGTGCCGGGTGAGCCAGATGCCGCCGTCGTCCGGGCCCCGGCACTCCAGGGTCCGGGTCATGGCCTCGGCGGTGTCGCCGCCGAGCGTCAGGTCGCGGTCGTAGGCGATCCAGCCGGTGAGTCCGCACATGGCGCCTCAGGTCCTCTCTCGAATGATCAGCGGGATGTACGGAGTCAGGAGCGGGGGGCGGTGGCCGAGGGGGACCTCGGGACCGGGACCCAGCCAGCGGTGTCCCAGTGGGCGAGCTGACGCAGCGCGGAGCGCTCGCCGATCTCGGCGACCCGCTCCCCGCCGAGGATCAGCGTGGAGGGCCGGTCCGGCGAGAACACCGGCACCGTCGGGGCGTTCGGGCTGCTCGGCGCCCGGCCGCGGGCGAAGGAGGCCACCAGGTCGATGAAGGTGTCGGAGACGCGCTTCTCCAGCGGGCCGTCGCCGTAGTGCGGGGCGTTGACCGCGGAGCCGTAGGTGCCGAAGAGGAACTTGGAGGTGGCCTCGTGCGGGGTGCCGGTCAGCGGCGGGGCGACCGGGTGCGCGAACTCCACCAGATAGCTGGGTACGCCGGGCCGCTCCCTGGCCTGCCGTTCGGCGAGCCGGGTGATCTGGTAGCGGAACAGGCTGTCGCCCCAGATGGCGCCCCAGACGGACACCGGGTCCTGCGGCAGTCCGTCGATCGCCGCCGCCCGGCGGTACGCGGAGATCACGGCGTCCACCTCGGTGTCGGCGGCATGCACCGCGCCCTTGTGCAGCACGGCGCGGATCGCGGTGCGCAGGCTCTCGTCGTCGGTGGGGTGGGCGCCGGGGAAGGGATAGCCGGGCCCGGTGGTGAAGAAGGTGCCCTCAGTCCGGCCGTAGATCGCCAGGGTGGGCAGCTCGGGGGTGGGCAGCTCGTGGTCGTGGCCGAGCATCCAGCGGTCGTCGACGACGGGGCCCTGGTACTCGCGCCAGGTAGATATCTCCCGGTCGGCGGGGCTGCCGGAGAAGATCTTCTCCCAGGTGTCCTTGAGCCGCGCTGCCTCCACGGAGCGCAGGCCGCGCACCGTGGTGCCGAGCTTGCGGGCGACCAGCTCGAAGACCCGGTGGGAGTCCTCCCGGCTCATCGAACTCGCCGGTTCCCAGACGTGTTTGACGCTGATCGGGACGATCCGGCGGACCGTGCCGCGCAGTTCGGGGAGCAGCCCGAGCTGCCAGGTCGAGGAGCCGCCGGCCGAGGTGCCGGCCAGCGTGATGTTGCCGGGGTCGCCGCCGAAGGCCGCCGCGTTGCGGCGCACCCAGTGCAGCAGCGCCACCTGGTCCTGGAGGCCCCAGTTGGAGTATCCGCCGGTGCGCTCGTCGAGCAGGTCCTCGTGCAGACCCCAACCCAGGGCGCCCAGCCGGTAGTTGAACGTGATCACGACCATGTCGCCGTGGGCGGCGGGCCGGGCGCCGTCGAAGTCCGGCTCGCTGCCGGCGCCGAGGAACCAGCCGCCGCCGTGGATGTAGACCACCACCGGCCGGGCGCCGCCGGTGTCCGGCGTCCACACGTTCGCGTACAGACTGTCCTCGCTGGAGCCCGGCAGGTACGACTGGTACGAGACGGGCGCGAACGCGGTCGCGTCCCGTACCCCGCTCCAGGGGGTCACCGGGCGCGGCGAGCGGTAGCGCAGCTCGCCGACCGGGGGAGCGGCGTAGGGCACCCCCCGGAAGACGGCCAGGCCGCCGGCCCGTTCGCCCCTGATCAGACCGCCGCTGACGCGGGTGACGACACTCGTGGTCTCCGCGCGGCCGCCGGTCCCGGCCGTGCCGCCGGTCTCCGCGGCCGAGGCCAGACCGCCCGGAACGGTCACCGCCGACGCCATCGCTGCGGCGGCCGCGACGACCGTACGTCTCCGTGGCGTGGGTGGCGGTTCATGTCCAACTCCCGACCGGTCCATAAACAAAACTCCCCGGGTATGCGAATGCCGAAAGACGGCGCGTCGAAGAGTGACGACGATGCGAGGGTGCCGCACGTCCTGGCCTCGGCCAATGTGCTTCGGCGTACTCAGTCAGGTCAGTCGGCGCGCTGTCCGAAGCGGTGTCACGGTGACCTGACGGATTCACACGCGAACCTTTGAGCGCACCTGCCGGGGATCGGCAGGATCCAGGCATGACAACGTCGATTCTGGACTCCCGTCCCCTTTTCGAACTGGGCGCCGAGATTCATATCGCGGCCTCCGCCGACAAGATCTACTCGATCGTCAGCGACATGCAGCGCCATTCCGAGTGGAGCTCGGAACTCCAGGGCGGCCGGTGGCTGTCCGGGGAGCCCGGGAAGGTCGGTTCGATCTTCGAGGGAGAGAACTTCCGCAGCGACGACATCGTGTCCTGGGCCCCGCTCATCCGCGGAATCTGGCACACCAAGTCGGAGGTCGCGGAGACCACTCCCGGCCGTGCGTTCCGCTGGAAGATCCACTCCAAGACCGGTGAGCCGCAGGAACTCACCTGGTCCTTCCTGATCGAGCCGGCCGAGAACGGCGCCACGCTCTCCCAGACGTTCCGTATGGGATACGCGTCGCCCGGGATCCATGAGATCACCAAGGACATGGACGAGGCCGACAAGCGGAAGTTCATCGCCGACTGGACGGCGAAGATGACCCGGGACGTCACCGAGACCCTGGGCAGGATCAAGGTCGTCGTCGAGAAGGACTGACGCCCACCGCCACCAGGAACGACGCATCGACGGGCCGGCCCCACAAGGGCCGGCCCGTCGCGCGCCCGGCCCCACGAGACCTCACACCCCCGCGTCCCCCACACCCCCACGTCCCCCCACACCCCCACACCCCCCACGTCCCCCCACGGAGCACGGAGATACGGGTGCGCACAGGGCGCGCCCATGACGAGGGGAATCCCCATGCTTTCCAGACGACGGTTCATCGGTGCCGCCCTGGCGACAGGCGGCACGGTGGCCACCGGCGCAGCCCTGACCCCGCTGCTCGGCGCGGCATCGGCCACAGCGGCCGACGCGACCGCCGTCCCGTTCTTCACCCAGCCGATGCCTCTGCCGCAGGTCATCGCGCCCAGCTCGACCGCCAACGGCGTCGACACCTACAACATCTCGATCAAGCGGACCACCAAGGAGATCCTGCCCGGACAACTGACCGAGGTCTTCACCTTCAACGGCGGCTTCCCCGGGCTCATCCGGGCCACCTCAGGCCGCCCGGTCGTCATCAACCAGTACAACAAGCTGGACATGCCGGCCTCGATCCACCTGCACGGCGGGCACGTCGCCCCCGAGCACGACGGCGACCCGATGGCCACCATCGCCCCCGGCGGCGTCCGCACGTACCACTACCCGAACCAGCAGGGGCACGCCCCGCTCTGGCTGCACGACCACGCCCACCACATGGAGTCCGAGCACGTCTACCGCGGCCTCTCCGCGTTCTACCTGCTCACCGACGCCGAGGAGAAGGCGCTCCCGCTGCCCTCCGGCGTGTACGACGTGCCGATCATGCTCCGCGAAGGGCACTTCGACGCGGCCGGGCAACTCGTCTACACGATGGACGACTTCCGCAGCCGGTCCACCATCCTGGCCAACGGCAAGGCCTGGCCGTACTTCCAGGTCGCGGCCCGCAAGTACCGCTTCCGGCTGCTCAACTCCACCAACCTGCGGTTCTTCACCCTGCGGCTCGCCGACGGCTCACCGTTCATCCAGATCGGCTCCGACGGCGGCCTCCTGGAGCGACCCTTCTCCACCGACACCGTCGCCCTCTCGCCGGGCGAGCGTGTCGAGGTCGTCATCGACTTCTCCCGCCACCCCGTCGGCACCCAGCTCGTCCTGGAGAACACCGAGGGCCCCGGACCGGCCGAACTGACCGGCAAAGTGCTCCGCTTCGACGTGGTGAAGACGACCACCGACACCAGCGCCGTCCCCGCCACGCTGCGCACCCTGCCCGCGCTGCCGGCCGTCACCGGCCGGCGGACCGTCGTCATGAGCATGGACGAGGACGGGCGGCCCGCCCCGCAGGGATACATGGACGGAAAGGTCTACGACCACAACCGAATCGACAACACCGTTCCCTGGGGCGGTTCTGAAATCTGGACGGTGACCAACAGCAATCAAGCCATTCCGCATAACTTTCATATTCACCTGGTGCAGTTCCGTGTACTGGAACGGAACGGAAATCCGCCCGGCCCGGCCGAGGCAGGACTCAAGGACACGATCCGCGTCATGCCCGGCGAGACGGTGAAGTTCCAGGCAACATTCGACAGCCATCGCGGAAAGTACCTGTACCACTGCCACATGCTCGACCACGCGGCCATGGGAATGATGGCCCAGATGGAAGTCGTGTGAACGGCGCGCGAACCGACCTGATGGATTCTCAGCCCACTTGACGGAGTGCGTCCGGTGTCATTGGCCGCGAGCCAGTCAACGGCAGATGATTCCAACGAATTCCGGGCCGGCCGGCCCTGTGCCCGGCCGGCCCTTTTTCGGTCTCCGCCTCGAAGAATGCCACCCGCACGGTCGCACCGTCGTCCTGTCGTCTTAGGAGAGACTCCCCGTGGACAACACTCTGCTCGACATCCGGCAAAGGCCGGCTCTGCAACAGCCCGTGTGGGACGACGCGTCGCAGGTGGAGCGGGTACGGGAGGAGCTGAGCGTCCGCCCCGCCCTGGTCAGCCCCCAGGACGTGCACACCCTGCGCACCCTCCTGGCCAGGGCCGCCGCGGGCGAGGCCGTGATCGTCCAGTCCGGCGACTGCTCCGAGGACCCCGACGAGTCCACCGCCCAGCACGTCGCCCGCAAGGCGGCCGTCCTCGACCTGCTCGCCGGCGCCATGAAGATGATCACGCACAAGCCGGTGATCCGGGTCGGCCGGATGGCCGGCCAGTTCGGCAAGCCCCGCTCCAACGACACCGAGAAGGTCGGCGACCTCGAACTCCCCGTCTACCGCGGTCACATGGTCAACGGCCCCGAGCCCGACCCGGAGTCCCGCCGCCCCGACCCGCTGCGTCTGCTCACCGGCTACATGGCCGCCAACGACATCATGGGCCACCTCGGCTGGCGCAAGCCCGTCGGCCGCCCGGTCATCGACCCGCCCGTGTGGACCAGCCACGAGGCGCTGCTCCTCGACTACGAGGTGCCGATGCTCCGCCGCGACGACGAGGGCCGGCTGCTGCTCGCCTCCACCCACTTCCCGTGGATCGGCGAACGCACCCGGCAGACCGACGGCGCCCATGTGGCCCTGCTCGCCGAGGTCGTCAACCCGGTCGCCTGCAAGGTCGGCCCCCGCATGACCCCCGACGAGCTGCTCACCCTCTGCGAGATCCTCGACCCGGCCCGCGAGCCCGGCCGGCTCACCCTCATCGCCCGCATGGGCGCCGAGAAGGTGGCCCAGAAACTGCCGCCGCTCGTCGAGGCGGTCCGTGCCGCCGGCCACCCGGTGATCTGGCTGACCGACCCCATGCACGGCAACACCGTCACCGCCCCCGGCGGCCTCAAGACCCGCTACACCACCACCGTCGAGCGGGAGATCTCCGAGTTCCAGCTCGCCGTGCGCTCCTCCGGCGGCATCGCGGGCGGAGTCCACCTGGAGACCACCCCCGACGACGTCACCGAGTGCGTGCTCGGCGAGCAGTGGGTCGGCCGGTGCGGCGAGTACTACACCAGCTTCTGCGACCCGCGGCTCAACCCCGGACAGGCCGTCTCCGTCGTCTCGGCCTGGCGCGCCTGACATCACCCCTCAGGGAGGAACTGCCATGCAGGACAAGATCGCCCTCGTCACCGGCGCCGCGGGCGGCATCGGCGCCGCGGTGGTCCGCGCCCTCGCCGAGCGCGGTGCGACCGTAGCCGCCGTCGACCGGGACGAGTCCGCGCTCAAGCAGCGCGTCGCGGCCTTCGCCGTCGAGGGCCTGCCCGTCGAGGCGTTCCCCGCCGACGTCACCGACAGCGCCCAGGTCACCGCCCTGGTCGACGAGGCCGAGCGCCGCCTCGGCCCGATCGACTACCTCGTCAACGCGGCCGGCGTGCTGCGCCTCGGCCCCGTCCGTAGCTTCTCCGACGAGGACTGGGCGGCCACCTTCGCCGTCAACGCCACCGGCGTCTTCCAGGTCTCCCGCGCCGTCGTCGACCGGATGATCCCGCGCGGCTCCGGCGCGCTCGTCACCGTCGCCTCCAACGCGGCCAACACCCCGCGCAGCGAGATGGCCGCCTACGCCGCCTCCAAGGCCGCCGCGTCCCTCTTCACCAAGTCGCTGGGGCTGGAGGTCGCGCCGTACGGCATCCGCTGCAACCTGGTCGCGCCCGGCTCCACGGACACCCCGATGCTCTCCTCGATGTGGCACGACGAGTCCGGGCCCAAGGGCACGATCGAGGGCCGTCCCGAGGCGTTCCGGGTCGGCATCCCGCTGAAGAAGCTGGCCCTGCCCACCGACGTCGCCGAGGCCGTCGTCTTCCTCCTGTCGGACCAGGCGTCCCACATCACCCTGCACGACCTCACCGTCGACGGCGGCGCGTCCCTCGGCGCGTAGGCACCCGCCGACGCCGGAATCCGACAAGGCACCCGGCACCCGTGGCGTCGCCCGGTCCCGTGGCCGAGCGGCCCCGGGCCCCCGCCGGCAACCCCTCATCCCACCCGTACCCGAGAGGACGGTCATGGCCGGGATACCACCCATCGAGGCCTATCCGTTGCCGACGGCCGGCGCGCTGCCGCCGGTCACCCCGCACTGGTCCGTGGACCCGGACCGAGCCGTGCTGCTCGTCCACGACATGCAGCGCTACTTCCTGGCCCCGTTCCCCTCGCCCCTGCGCGAGGAGATCATCGCCAACGCGGCCCTGCTCCGCGACCGTTGCGCCGCCCACGGCATCCCCGTCGCGTACACCGCGCAGCCCGGTGGCATGACCCCCGAACAGCGAGGTCTGCTCGCCGACTTCTGGGGCCCGGGAATGCGCCTCGACCCGGCCGACCGGGAGATCGTCGAGCCGCTCGCGCCCGCATCGGGCGACTGGCTGCTCACCAAGTGGCGCTACAGCGCCTTCTTCCGCACCGACCTCCTGGAGCGGATGCGGTTCCACGGCCGCGACCAGCTGATCATCTGCGGGGTGTATGCCCACATCGGCGTTCTCGCCAGCGCCGTCGAGGCGTTCACGAACGACATCGAGACCTTCCTGGTCGCCGACGCCGTCGGCGACTTCACCGAGGCGGAGCACCGGTCGGCCGTCGCGTACGCGGCCAGGCGCTGCGCCGTCGTCACCACCGCCAAGGAGGTGCTGGGGTGAGCACCACGGCCCGTACCGACCTGCTGAGCCGGATCCTCGGCCCGAACCCGCCCGCCTTCGCCGTGCTGCACCGGCCCGAGACCACCGGACCCGGCGCACTCGACCTGCTGACCGGCGAGATCTCGCTGCCCGTGACCCTCGCCGACCTTCCCGTACGGGAGGACGGGGGCGCCGGGCGGCACGAGGTCCTCGCCGTCGTCCCGTACCGCCAGATCGGCGAGCGCGGCTACGACCGGACCGACGACGGCGCCCCGCTCATCGCGATGAGCGTCACCGAGCAGACCACCGTTCCGCTCGACACCGTCCTGGCCGCGATCCCCGACGTCCCGATCACCCTCGCCGACGGCCGCTTCGACGTCGACGACGACGCGTACGCCGAGATCGTGCGCCGGGTCGTCGCCGACGAGATCGGCACCGGCGAGGGCGCCAACTTCGTCATCCGCCGTTCCTTCACCGCCGAGATCACCGACTACGGACCCGGCAGCGCGCTGACCTTCTTCCGCCGGCTCCTGGAGCGCGAGTCGGGTGCGTACTGGACCTTCCTGATCCACACCGGGGAGCGCACCTTCGTCGGGGCGTCCCCCGAGCGGCATGTCAGCCTCGCCGACGGCACCGCCGTGATGAACCCCATCAGCGGCACGTACCGCTACCCGGCCTCCGGCCCCACCCTCCCCGGCGTCCTCGACTTCCTCGCCGACCGCAAGGAGGCCGACGAGCTGTACATGGTCGTCGACGAGGAGCTGAAGATGATGGCCCGGATCTGCGAGGGCGGCGGCCGGGTCGTCGGCCCGTACCTCAAGGAGATGGCCCGGCTCGCCCACACCGAGTACTTCATCGAGGGACAGACCGACCGCGACCCGCGCGAGATCCTGCGCGAGACGCTGTTCGCCCCGACGGTGACCGGCTCGCCGCTGGAGAGCGCCTGCAAGGTGATCTCCAAGTACGAACCGCGGGGCCGGGGTTACTACAGCGGGATCGTCGCCCTCATCGGCCGCGACGCGCTCGGCGGCCGGGCCATGGACTCCGCCATCCTCATCCGTACCGCCGACATCGACGCGGGCGGCCGGGTCTCCATCGGAGTGGGCGCGACCCTCGTGCGCCACTCCGACCCCGCGTCGGAGGTCGCCGAGACCCGCGCCAAGGCCGCCGGACTGCTCTCCGCCCTCCAGGACGACGGTGGCTCCCGCTTCCGCGCCCACCCGCGGGTACGGGAGGCGCTGGAGCGGCGCAACGCCACCATCGCCGGCTTCTGGCTGGCGGAGGAGTCCGGCCGCGGCCGGCCCGACCCCGCACTCGCCGGACAGCGCGTCCTGATCGTCGACGCCGAGGACACCTTCACCTCGATGATCGGACAGCAGGTACGGGCGATGGGACCGGAGGTCACGGTCCGCCGCTTCGACGAGGAGTACGCCTTCGACGGCTACGACCTCGTCATCATGGGCCCGGGACCCGGCGACCCGCGCGAGGCCCGGCACCCCAAGATCGCGCATCTGCGGCAGGCCGTCGACGGCCTGCTGCGCGAGCGCCGGCCGTTCCTCGCGGTCTGCCTCAGCCACCAGGTCCTCAGCCTGCGCCTCGGCCTGGACCTCACCCGCCGCGACGTGCCCAACCAGGGCGTCCAGAAGGAGATCGACCTCTTCGGCGCACGGGAACGGGTCGGGTTCTACAACACCTTCGCCGCCCGCAGCGACGCCGACGAATTCCCGCACCCGGAGTTCGGCGCGGTCGAGGTCAGCCGGGACCCGGAGACCGGCGAGGTGCACGCCCTGCGCGGCGCGGGATTCGCGTCGATGCAGTTCCACGCCGAGTCGGTGCTCACCCAGAGCGGTCCGCGTATCGTCGCGTCGATGCTGGGCGGGCTGGTGAAGAGCGGCATGGCGCAGGCGGCGCGGTGACATCCCAGGGATGACCGTCGGCGCCGCCCGGGGCCCGGGCGGCGCCGCTGTCTTCGCGTTTCCACAACTCCTCAGCCGCTGGGGCCGTTCGAGGCCTCGTCAGGGGCGCGCCGCGCCGACCTCCACCCGGCCGAGCAGGGTCCTTCCGTCCGGCGCCAGGACCAGCTTCCGGTAGCCGCCGCCGGCGCGGTCGGCCTCGCTGAACTCGATCGCCCCCTCGGTACGGGCATGGATGTCACCGAAGCCCGAGACCTCGGTGCCCAGCAGCTTGAGCCGCGTCGGCCCGCCGCTGTCCGTGAACGGGGTGTGGTCGAGGCCCAGGAGTTGCCGCGCCACGGAGGCGGCCATCCGCAGACCGGGAGCGACGAGCCCGTGGCAACGGCCCTCCACGGCGGCGCACTCGCCGACCGCCCAGATCCGCTCGTCCGCCGTCCGCAGCCGGTCGTCGACGAGGAACCCGCCGCGTTCGCCGGTCGCCAGGCCCGCGACCGCGGCGAGCTCGTCACGGGGCCGTATCCCGGCGGAGAAGACGACGACATCGGCCTCGATCTCCCTGCCGTCCGCGAGCCGCACCCGGTCCGTCTCCACGGACACGGTCGTCGCCCCGCAGTGCACCTCGACACCGAGGTCCCGCACCAGGGACGCGAGGAGCCGGCCGCCGCC
Organism: Streptomyces sp. NPDC046712; assembly: GCF_040645695.1. Lineage (NCBI taxonomy): Bacteria > Bacillati > Actinomycetota > Actinomycetes > Kitasatosporales > Streptomycetaceae > Streptomyces > Streptomyces sp. NPDC046712. The sequence continues at coordinate 214,794 of NZ_JBEYYW010000006.1, forward strand.
CGCGTCCACCTGGAGCGGCATGAGGCGTGGCGCGGCCTCCACCACATGCGGGCGCATCCCGAGGTGCCGCAGCGCGTCGGCGGCCTCCAGGCCCAGCAGCCCGCCGCCGATGACGACACCGGGGCGGCCGGGGCGGGCGGCGGCGCGGATCGCGTCGATGTCCTCGACGGTGCGGTACGTGAAGCATTGCGGCCGGTCGTGGCCGGGGACAGGCGGTACGAACGGCCGGGACCCGGTGGCCACGACCAGCGCGTCGTAGCCGAGGCGCGTCCCGTCGGCGCACCGCACGGTCCGCCGCTCCCGGTCGATCCCGGTCACGGTCGTCGACAGGCGCACGTCCACCAGGGAGTCGGGGGCGGGCAGCGCGAGATCGGCGGGCGTCGGACCGGAGACGAGGGAGGAGAGCGCCACCCGGTCGTAGGCCCCGCGCGGTTCCTCCCCGAGCACGACCACCCGCCATCCGTCGGTCCGGTCCAGGGTGCGCAGCTCCGTGACGAGCCGATGCCCGACGGGACCGTACCCGGCGACGACCAGCGTCCGGCGGCTCATGCGACGCCCTCCGGTACGCGCAGCGCGGCGCACACCGCGCGGACCGCGTCGGCGCAGCCGCCGCAGCCGGTGGTCGCCCGGGTCGCCGCGGCCACCGCCCCGACGTCCCGCGCGCCGTCCTGCCAGGCGCGCACGACGGCCCCTTTGCTGACGTTGTTGCAGTGGCAGAGCACGGCCTCGTCGGCCAGGGCGGTCGGATCGCCGCCCGCACCCCCGAGCCCCGCCCCGGCCCTGAGGCCGAGCAGGAGCGCGAGCCGGTCGGCGGGCACGGGGCGTCCTCGGTCGTACAGCTGGCTCACGGCCGCGATCCCTTCGGGCATGCCCACCAGCACGGCCCGTGTCACCTTCTGTTCCGTGATCTCGATCCGCGCGTACCGCCCCCGTGCGGGGTCGGAGAACGTCACGACCTCGTCGCTCTCCGCCCGCCGGCCCGCCCACCCGCGCGGGCCCAGGCTCACGACGTCCAGGCCCGGGACCCGCGGCCGGACGACCGGGGGAGCGGGGGCGTAGGACGCGTCGCCGCCCGTCAGGAGGGTGGCCAGGGTCTCCGCCTGCGCCAGCGCGCCCGTGAGGTCGGGGGAGGTGTCCGTACAGGCGCCGATCGCCCGGATCGAGGGGTCGCTCGTGCGCAGGCGTCCGTCGACGACGATGCCGCGCCGGACCGTCAGACCGGCCTGCCGGGCCAGGGCGGTCTCCGGAGCGGTGCCGGTGCACCGCAGGACGGTGTCGGCTCCGAGCGCGTCGCCCGCCGGCACGTACGTACCGAGCCGCAGCTCGATCCCCCACGACTCAAGCCGCGCGGCGACCAACTGCCCGGCCACCTCGTCCAGATGGTGGTGCATCGGATACGGGCCGGAATGCGCCAGGACCACGCGGTGGCCGCGCCCGCGCAGCGCCGTCGCCGTCTCCACGCCCAAGACACCGCCGCCCACCACGGCCACCCTGCCGCGCACCGGGCGCGTGCAGTCGGCCAGGGTGTGCACATCGCCGGACGGCCGCGCCCCGGTCGCCAGAACCAGCGCGTCGTAGCCGACGCGCGTTCCGTCGGCGCACCGCACGGTCCGCCCCACCCGGTCGACGGCGAGGGCCCGGAGGCCCGTCCGTACCCGTACACCTGGCGGAGGCGGCGGCAGCGTCAGCGCGCCAGGGGGCAGGCTGCCGGCCAGGACCGAACCGAGCAGGGTGCGCTGGTACGCGGGGTGCGGCTCGGCGCCCAGGACGGTGACCGGGCCGGCGTGCCCGAGCGCCGCGAGGCGGGCGGTCAGCCGGTGCGCGGCGAGGCCGTTCCCGACGACCAGGATCCGCCCGTTCACGCGGTCACCGGAGCCTGCGGCCCGCCCCGTACGGCGCTCACGGGACTCCGTACCGGCTCGACCCGTACCGCGCTGACCTTGAACTCCGGCATCCCGCTGCGCGGGTCGAGCGCACCACCGGTGATCAGGTTCGCCCGCCCGTCCCCCGGGAAGTGGAACGGCAGGAACACCGTGTCGGTCCGCAGGCTCTCCACCAGACGTACCCGCGCCACCACCGCGCCCCGCGCCGACACCACCCGCGCGAGCCCGCCGGCCTCCACACCCGCCCGCCGGGCCACGTCCGGATGGATCTCCACGTACGGCTCGGGCTCGGCATCCGTGAGACGCCGTACCCGCCGGGTCTGCGCCCCGGACTGGTAGTGGGCCAGAACCCGGCCGGTCGTCGCGTACAACGGCAGGTCGGCGTCGGGCAGTTCGGCGGAGTCGCGGTGCTCGACCGGCAGGAAGCGGGCCCGCCCGTCCGGATGCGCGAAACCGTCCAGGAAGAGCCGGGGCGTGCCCGGATGGGCGGGCCCCGACGGCACCGCCGGGCACGGCCAGTGCAGCGCCTCGCCCGCGTCGAGCCGTTCGTAGCTCACCCCGGAGTAGTCCGCCCGGCCGCCCTCCGTCGCGCGCCGCAGCTCCTCGAAGACCTCCCGCGGCCGGGCAGGATACCGCTCGGCCGGCTCCCCGAGCCGTACCGCGAGCCCGCGCAGCACCTCCAGGTCGCTGCGGACCCCCGGCGGCGGATCGAGCAGCGCCCGCCGGCGCAGCACCCGCCCCTCCAGATTCGTCAACGTGCCCTCCTCCTCGGCCCATTGGGTCACCGGCAGGACGACGTCCGCCATCCGCGCGGTCTCGGAGGGGACGAAGTCCGCCACCACCAGCAGATCGAGCGCGGCGAGCCGCTCGGCGACATGCCCGGCGTGCGGGGCGGAGACCACCGGGTTGGAGCCGAACACGAGCAGGGCGCGGGGCCCGTGGGCGGTTCCCAGGGAGTCGAGGAGTTCGTACGCGCTGGGCCCCGGACCGGGAAGGGCCGCGGCGTCCACGCCCCACACCCCGGCCACGTGCTCCCGCGCCGCAGGGTCGGTGATCATCCGGTAGCCGGGCAGCTGGTCCGCCTTCTGGCCCAGTTCGCGCCCGCCCTGTCCGTTGCCCTGGCCGGTCAGACAGCCGTAGCCGCTGCCCTCCCGGCCCGGGAGCCCCAGCGCGAGCGCCAGGTTGACGAACGCGGAGACCGTGTCGGCACCCTTGATGTGCTGTTCGGCGCCCCGCCCCGTCAGGACGTACGCCCGCCGGGCGTCGGCGAGCAGCCGCACCGCCTCCCGCTGGTCCGCGACCGGCACCCCGGTCACCCGCTCGGTCCGCTCCGGCGTCCAGGGCAGCGCCTGCTGCCAGGCGGCCTCGAAACCGTTCGTCCGCTCCCGCAGGAAGGTGTGGTCGAGGCGCCCTTCGAGCACCGTCAGCTGCAACAGGCCGAGCGCCAGGGCGAGATCGGTGCCGGGAGCCGGCCGCAGATGCAGCGCGGCCCGCTCGGCGGTCGGGGTGCGACGCGGGTCGAGGACGATCAGCGCGGCCCGGTCCAGATGGCGCATCAGCGGCGGCATCGTCTCGGCCGGATTCGCCCCCGCGAGCAGCACCACGTCCGCCCGCCCGAGATCGGTGACCGGGAAGGGCAGGCCCCGGTCGACGCCGAAGGCGGCGTTGGAGGCGGCGGCGGCCGAGGACATGCAGAAGCGGCCGTTGTAGTCGATCCGGCTGGTGCGCAGCGCGAGCCGGGCGAACTTCCCCAGCAGATAGGCCTTCTCGTTGGTGAGCCCGCCGCCGCCGAAGACACCGACAGCGTCCGGGCCGTGCTCCCGCCGGATCTCCCGCAGCCGCCCCGCGACCAGGTCGAGGGCGGCGTCCCAGCCGGCGGGGGCGAGCCGCCCGTCCCTGCCGCGCACCAGTGGCTCCCGGAGCCGGTCGGCGACGGTCAGCACGTCCGGCGCGGTCCAGCCCTTCTGACACAGGCCACCCTGGTTGACCGGGAACGCGGACGGAGCGACGGACACCTCGCCGAGAGCGCGGCTGAGCTTCGTACCGCACTGCAACGCGCAGTACGGGCAGTGCGTATGGACCGTACGGGAGCCGGAACCGGGGTCAGACACGGGTGACTCCCCGTCGTACGGGAGGGGCTTCCAGCGGTCGGCGGGTGCGGGGCGCGGGGCGCAGATAGACCGCCCAGGTGATCGCCACGCACAGCGCGTAGAAGCCGAGGAAGGCGAGGAACGCGGGGGCGCCGCTGCCGCCCTCGGAGCCGTACGCCGCCCGGAAGGCCAGGTTCACCGCGACGCCGCCGAGCGCGCCGACGGCGCCCGCGATCCCGATCACGGCCCCCGAGAGGCGCCGGGCGCGGGCGAACGCCGCCGTCGCGTCCCCGCCGTCCGTGACCTCACGGCCGGCCCGCTCGGCGAAGACGGCCGGGATCATCTTGTACGTGGAGCCGTTGCCGATCCCGGTGAGCACGAACAGCACGGTGAAGCCCGCCACGAACAGCCCGAACGAGCCCTGTGCGGAAGCGAGGAGCAGCCCGCCGGTGCCGGCCGCCATCGCGACGAACGTCCACGCGGTCACCAGCGCCCCGCCCCACCGGTCCGCGAGCCGGCCGCCGAAGGGGCGGGCGAGCGAGCCGAGCAGCGGACCGAGGAACGTGTACGAGGCCGCTTCGAGCGGGGTGGAGCCGAACTGGGTCTGCAGGACCAGGCCGAAGGCGAAGCCGTACCCGATGAACGAGCCGAACGTGCCGACGTAGAGCAGCGAGATCCACCAGGTGTGCGGGGTGCGCAGGGCGTCCCGCTGGGCGCCCTTCTCGCTCCGTACCGGCGCCAGGTTGTCCATCCGCAGCGCGGCGAGGAGCGCGACGGAGACGATCAGGGGGAGATAGAACGCGGCGACGTAGGCGGGGTGGGTGTCGCCCGCGGTGGCGATGACGAGCAGGCCGAGGAGCTGGACGACGGCGACCCCGAGGTTGCCGCCGCCCGCGTTGAGCCCGAGGGCCCAGCCCTGGTGGCGCTGCGGGAAGAAGGCGGTGATGTTCGTCATCGAGGAGGCGAAGTTGCCGCCGCCGACGCCACCGAGCGCGCCGATGACGAGGAACACCCACAGGGGCGTGTCGGGACGCTGCACGAAGTACGCGGCGGCGGAGGCGGGGACGAGCAGGACGGCGGTCGCGAACACGGTCCAGTTGCGGCCGCCGAAGCGGGTGACGGCATGGCTGTACGGGAGCCTGAGCGCCGCGCCGACGAGGGTGGGCGTGACGACGAGGAGGAACTTCTCACCGGGGGTGAACGGCAGGCCGATGCGCGGAGACATGAAGAGGACGAGGACCGACCACATGCTCCAGACGGAGAACCCGATGTGCTCGGAGGCGATGGACAGCACGAGGTTCCGCCGCGCGATCCGCTTCCCGCGCGCCTCCCAGAACCGGACGTCCTCGGGGTCCCAGTCCTCGATCCACCGGGACCGGGGGCGGAACGGGGCCGGTCCTTCCGACGGCGACGGGGGCGCGGACTCGGGCCCCGGCTCGGACCGGAGCGCGGGGCGGGGCGGTGGCGGGGCTTCCGGCCGTAGCGGGGACGCGAACTCAGGACCCGACTCGGACCTGAGCGCGGGACGGGACGGTGGCGGGGCCTCCGGCCGTAGCGGGGGCGCGGGCACGGGCCCCTGCCCCGACCCGAGACCGGGTCGCGGGGGCGGGGACTCGGGCCCCGGCTCGGACCCGAGCGCGGGCCGGGACGAGGGCGGGGCCTTCGGCCGTCCCAGGGGCGCGGACTCGGGCCCCCGCCCGGACCCGAGACCGGGCCGGGGGGGCGGGGACTCGGGCCCCGGCTCGGACCCGAGCGCGGGCCGGGACGAGGGCGGGGCCTTCGGCCGTCCCAGGGGCGCGGGCTCGGGCCCCCGCCCGGACCCGAGACCGGGCCGGGGGCCGTTGGTGCTCACGACGCGCCCTTCAGCGCCCGGTCCACCAGCGGGCCCGCCACGCCCGTGTAGGCGGCCGGGTCGCACAGCGCGTCGACCTCGGCCCGGTCCATGACGCCGGCGAGCTCCCTGGCCTCCGCGAGGACCTCGGGCAGCGGGCGGCCGTCCCGGTCCGCCGTCACCGACGCCCAGGTGAGCAGCTCCTTCGCGGCGGCCTTCCCGAGGCGGGGCGCGAGGACGGCCGCGATCCGCTCGGAGACGATCCGGCTGCCGGTGAGCGCGAGGTTCTCCCGCATCCGGTCGGCCCGCACCTCAAGTCCCTCGACCAGCTCGACGGCCGTGTGCGCGGCGCCGCCGGTGAGCCGCAGGCACTCCCGCAGCAGCTGCCACTCGGCATGCCACACCCCACCCGAACGCTCGTCCTCCGCGACCAGGCACTGCGCCAACGCGCCTGCGAGAGCGGGCACTTGGAGCGCGGCGGATCGGATGAGCGTGGCCAGCACCGGATTGCGCTTGTGCGGCATCGCCGACGACGCCCCACGCCCGGCCCCGCCCGACGGCTCGGCGACCTCGCCGACCTCGGTCCGCGCGAGCGACTGCACATCGATCGCGACCTTCCCGAGCGCCCCGGTCGCGAACGCGAGCGCGAACGCCAGATCGGCGACGGGGGCCCGAAGCGCGTGCCACGGCACCAGCGCGCTCCCGAGCCCGGTCTCCTCGGCGAACGCCTCGACAAGCCGATCGTGATACACCCCGGCGTCGAACCCACCGAGAGCCCGCCCGTCCGGCACCGCGCCGACCCCACCGGTCCCGTCGTCCGGCGCCTGACCTGACGGGCCCGCACCGTCGGCCGTCGCCCCGGCGGGGTCCGTCGGGCCGCCGTGGCCGTTGCCCGGCACCCGGCCCGCCGCACCGGCAGCACCGCCCGCCACACCCGCGCCGGCGGCATCGCCCGCCGCACCCGCACCGTCGGCCTCGACCGCCGCCTCGGCGCGCCGATCGTGATCCGGTCCGGCATCGAACCCACCGAGAGCCCGCCTGTCCGGCACCGCGCCGGCCCCGCCGGTCCCGCCGCTCGGCACCCGGCCTGCCGGGCTCGCACCGTCGGCCGCCGCCTCGGCGGGGTCCGTCGGGCCGCCGTGGCCGTCGCCCGGCACCCGGCCCGCCGCGCCGGCAGCACCGCCCGCCGCACCGGCACCGGCCTCCGCCGCCAGCCGCGCGTACTCCACGTACCCCGCCAGCGTTCCCGCCGCGCCGCCCAGGGAGACCGGGAGGGACTCCTGGACGCGGGCCAGGCGGTCGTCGGCCGAGAGGAGCAGCGTGCGCCAGCCGGCGGCCTTGAGGCCGAAGGTCGTCGGGACCGCGTGGAGGGCCAGGGTGCGGCCGGCGATCAGGGTGTCGCGGTGGCGTTCGGCGAGCGCGGCCAGCGCCACCGCCGTACGGGACAGGTCCGCGCGGATCAGCCGCAGCGCCCGGTCGGCGACCAGCATCGCGCCGGTGTCGAAGATGTCCTGGCTCGTCGAGCCCCGGTGGACGTACTCCGCCGCCGCCGGGTCCTCGGCCGCGACCACCCGCGTCAGCGCCTGCACCAGGCCGACCACCGGGTTCGCCGTCTCGCGGGCCGCGAGAGCCAGGGCGCGGACGTCCAGGCGCTCCGCGCGCGCCGCGTTGGAGACGGCCCGGGCCGCCCACTCCGGAACCGTGCCGAGCCGTGCCTGCGCCCGGACCAGCGCCGCCTCCGCGTCCAGCATGGCCTGCAGCCACGCCCGGTCGCCGACCGCCGCCTCCACGGGCGTTCCCGCCCGCACGGGCGAAAGCAGACCCGCGTCGTCGTAGGACCGGGTCACACGATCACCCCGGCGAGCTCCGTCGTGGCCTCGCGCGTCACCGGCCGCACCCCCGCCGGCACATGCGCCGTCGGCGGCAGTGCGCACAGCGCACGCGCGATCGCGTCCGAGTCGCCGAGCGTCACCGAGTCGACGCCCGGCCGGATCCCGGCCGCGGTCACCCAGTGCACGTTCTCCGTCGGCACGCCGTACGCGAACCGCCGCGGATGCGGCCGGCCCCGGCCGTCCACGACGCGGTACGGCCGCTCGGTGACGGCCAGGCCGCCGGTCTCGTAACTCGTCCCGCAGGAGCCGGGGATCCGGTACGGCGCCGCCTGGTCGGTTTCGAGCAGGTGCAGCAGCAGCGGGTCCTGCGTGCGCCGCAGGTCCGGCTCCGGCAGCCGCGCCTCGATCAGCACCGTCGCCCGTACCGGCGGCCCCGGCACCGTGTCCGACGCGGCCACGAACGACGGCGCCGCCGCGTCGAGCCGGATCTGCGTGCCGGGACCGGTGACCTCCAGGACCCCCGCCTCGATCAGCGCGATCATCTCCTCGATACGGGAGACGGGCGGGCCGATCGACAGGAAGCCGTTGAGCGGGGTGTACCAGCCCTCCAGGTCGTCCCGGTGCGAGTTGCCCTCCAGACCGCCGTGGTCGACGGCGAGCCGGACCTCGTTGCGCAGGTCGCGCAGGACGTCGAGCGCCGCCTTGAGCGGGCCGTCCACATTGCCCGCCTTCGCCTCGGCCACGTCCTGCTCCAGGTGGCCGAGCAGCCACGCCCGGAAGTCGTCCCGGTCGGTGAACTCCCGCTCCCCGTAAGGGCGCGACAGCTTCTCCCAGTCCCAGCGGCGCGGCTCCTCGATGCCGTACGAGGCCACCAGCGTCGCCCGGTCGGACTCCTCGGCCGCGGCCAGGTACCGGGTGGTGAACTCCTCGCGCTCGGCGCCGCGCCCCAGGGAGTCCAGGAGCGTGCCGTAGTAGACGCTCTCCACCTCACGCGAGATCACCGGCCACAGGTCCTGCGCGAAGTTCACCCGCTCGCCGTCGACGTTCCGGGCCCGCAGCCGGGCGATGAACTCCGGGGTCAGCAGCTGCGGCAGGTAACGCCCGTACGCGCCCTTCTGGTTCTCGCCGCGCGCGTGGTACGGCACCCCGCGCCGGGAGGACGCGAACAGCTTCGGCTCCCTCCCCGACGCCCGGTACACCAGGCGGCCGTCCCGTCGCTCGAAGACCCCGCCCCGCCCGGCAGTGAACAGCGCCATGTGGTCGAAGAAGTTGAGCCCGAGACCGCGCAGCAGCACGTTCCGGCCCGGCTCGATGCCGCTCAGGTCCAGGTCAGCCGGGTTGGCGGGCGTGATGTAGCGCAGGTTGTGGATCCGGGCCAGGCTCGCCGTACGCGCCTCGCGGGCCGTGAGCCGGGCCGGCACATGCCCCTGCGCGAGGACGACACCGTCGAGGTGGTTCAGCCGGGTGCCGTCCTCCAGTCGCACGCCCTGCGGTCCGCCCGGCACTCCATGGGTGTCGGCCATCGCGACCGCCCGCGCGCGGTGCACGCGCACCGTGATGTGACCGGGCGCGCGGGCCACCACCCGCTGGAAGGAGTCGTGCAGATACCGGCCGTAGAAGGCCCGCGAGGGGTACGAGTCGGGGCCCAGCCGACGCGCCTCCTCCAGGGTCGCCCGGTCGTACCCGTCGGCACCCGCGCCCCCGGCACCCGCCCTGCCGGCTCCCGTGCCGCCGGCGTCTGCGCCGCCCGTGTCAGCGGCGCCTGCGTCCGTGCCGCCCGCGTCCGTGCCGCCCGCGTCCGCGCCGTCCTTGGTGAGCACGGCCAGCGCCGCGAGCTCCTGCGCCCACTCGTAGAGGCTCGGACCCGGCTCGACGGGCCCCTCGATCCGCGCGCTGTCGTCGGTGTACACCGTCACCTGCGAGGCGACCGTGTTCATCAGCAGATGCCGCGACTGCTCCGTCCGCCACACCGCCCCGGCGCCGGGCGCGGCCGGGTCGACGACATGGAGGGTCAGGGTCCGGTGGGTGGGCGCGATCCGCTCGTTGGCGCAGATGCGCTCCAGGACGGACAGGCCGCGCGGCCCGGCGCCGACGATGCAGTACTCCGCGTGTGTGTCGGTCATGCTCGGTCCCCGGCGGTGGGCGCGGAGCCGGCGGCGAGCAGACGCGCCAGCTCCAGCCGCTTGATCTTGGTCGTCGCGGTCTGCGGAAGCTCGCCGAGCCGCCACTGGACCGGTTCCGCCATGGGCGGCAGCGTGGCCGCCGCCGCCTTCCAGGCCGCCGGGTCCAGCGGGCGGTCGTCCTTGGTGCACACCACCGGGACGGCCCGGCCGTCGGTGCCGGGGATGATGATGACCTCGGCCAGCTCCGGCAGCTTCCCGAAGAGCGTGTCCTCGGCGGCGAGCGTGGAGCCGAAGCCCTCGATCAGGTCGACCTCCCGGTCGAGCAGGTGCACACAGCCCCACTTGGTGCGGTAGCCGACGTCGCCCATCCGCCACCAGCCGTCCGCGGACACCTGCTGGTCGTAGCGCTCCTGCTCGCCGAGGTAGGTGACGATCCGGCCGTCGCTGCGCACCTCGATGTAGCCGGGGTTCTCCGGCGAGGGCTCCTTGCCGTCCCGGCTCACCACCCGCACGTCCGTCATGCCCGGGAAGGGCTGCCCGACGCAGCGACCGTCGTCGTCGAGCGAGCGGCGCCGGGTGAAGGCGCGGACCACGGCCGGGCCGACCTCGCTCTGCCCGTACAACTGGCCGAAGAGCGGCGCACGCCGCTTCGTGGCGCGCAGCAGGGTGTGCACGGTCCGCGGGTGGATCGCGTCGAAGGTGGAGGAGAACAGCTTCACGTTGGACAGCGGTCCGCGCGGGTCGGCTGCCAACTCCTCCCACTCCATGAAGGAGTTGGGGTGCGCCTCCAGGATGCCGGGCTTCAGCCGGGCGAACAGGTCGGCGGCCTGCTTGGGATCCGAGTCGGCGAGCACGACGATCGGGAAGCCCCGGAAGAGGGAGATCGCGAGCGCGGTGACGAGCCGCGAGTGCACGAACGACACATGCATCGCGATCGTCTCGCGGCCCCGGATCAGCGCTGCGACGGCGGAGACCTGCGGCCGGTATCGGGCCTGCAGCGTACGGCCGGTGTGCACGGCCAGCTTCGGGGTGCCCGTCGTGCCCGAGGTGTGCGTGATCAGGGTGGGGTGCTCGGGCGGCATCGTCACGGCGGGCACCCGGGGCACGCCCGCGAGACCGGCCAGCTCCGTGGCGCCCTCGTGGCTGCCGGAGGCCAGGAGCACCTTCCCGGCCAGCTCGAAGACCTCGGCCGGCAGCTCCTTCTCCAGCTTCGCCGCGTCCGTGAGCAGGAACGGCCGGTCCGTGCGCCGCACCAGCTCCGCGGCGGTCGCGCCGTCCAGCTTCGGCGAGAGGAGCACCGGTACGGCCCCGACGCGGGCGACGGCACAGGCCAGCAGCATGATGTCGAAGCCGTCGGACTTGTAGACGACGACCCGCTCCCCGGGGCGCACCTTCGCCGCCCACAGCCGGGAGGCGAAGTCGTCGACCAGGTCGGCGATCTCCGCGACCGTCGTGCGTCGCCCGAGGTCGGGCGCGATGTCGAGGTCGTGGTCGAGGATCACCACGTTCGCCGGATGCCGGGACGCCGCTCGCTCGAACAGCGTGCCCAGCCGGATTCCACGGTTTCCAATGCGCTGCAGCAGCATGTCCCCAGGCTTTCGTCAGTAGAAATGCCGAGTTCGGCAGAGATCGGCAGAGATCGGCAAGGCGAATTCGGGCCGCTCCCGCAGGAATGCGCGGGTGAAGAAGGGCGGACGGAGAATGGAGATACTCTTCGCAGTTCTCGGAACGGGATACTGCTGAGCGCCCGGGGAAGGGTCAACGAAGCGATTCAGGGTCCGTCAAGTCCAGTTCCACGGCGTAGTGCAGGGCGGCGATGTTCATCCGCTGTGCGTGGTAGAAGCGTTGTGCGCCGTGGTTGCCGGTGCCCGTGTCGAGTTCGATCCGTACGCAGCCGGCCCGCCTGCCCCGCTCCCGCAGTTCGTCGAAGAGGCGCGCGCCCACCCCGGCCGAACGGGCGGCGGGCGCGGTGACGAGGTCGTCGACGAAGAGCAACCGGCCCCGGCTGGTGGCCAGTACGCGGTGCGAGGCCACGCCCAGGCAGCGGCCCGCGGGGTCGTGGGCGACGGTGAACACCAGGCCCTGGCGATGGGCCGCGGTCGCGAACTCCAGGAAGCCGTCCGCGTCCAGGCCGGGGCGCAGCGTCCGGATCAGCGGCCCGACGTCGGTGACGAGGGCGGGGTCGTCCGGAGTCAGATCGGTCATTGTCAATTTCATGAACGTCAGCGTAGGGCGGTAATACCGCACGATCCGGCCGAGTTGACACACCATGTGGCACGCGGGCGAAATCACGGAACACCCCTGCCAGTATCCGGGTATGCGCGCTGCCTACATCGAACAGCTCGGACCGCCGGACGCGATTCATTACGGAGAACTGGCCGACCCACGCCCCGGACCGACGGACGTTCTGGTCGACGTCCTGGCCACCACGGTCAATCCCGTGGACACCTTCGTCCGTTCCGGACTGTTCAGCACTCCGCTGCCCTTTCCCTTCGTGATCGGCCGCGACCTCGTCGGCCGGGTCGTGGAGAGCGGAGCGGGCGCCACCGGATTCACCACCGGCGATCTGGTGTGGAGCAACAGCCTGGGCCACGAGGGGCGTCAGGGCGCCGCGGCGGAGAAGGCCGTGGTCGCCGCCGACCGGCTCTACCGGCTCCCGGACGGCGTCGACCCGGAGACCGCCGTCGCCGTGGTCCATCCGGCCGCCACGGCATACCTCGGACTGTTCACGCACGGCCGCGTACGGGCCGGGGAGACCGTCGTCGTCGCGGGCGCGGCCGGCAACGTCGGCAGCGCGATGGTCGCCCTCGCCGTGTGGGCGGGCGCGCGGGTGATCGCCACCGCACGGCAGCGGGACGCGACGTACGTCGCCTCGCTGGGCGCGGCGGAGGTCTTCGACTACACCGATCCCGCCGCGCACGAGCTGATCCGCAAGGCGGCCCCGGACGGCGTCGACGCGTATCTGGACGCCTCCGGCACCAACGACCTCGCGCACAGCGTGGACCTGCTGGCCCGCCGGGGCCGGATCGTGCTCCTCGCGGGCGCCCGCAGCCGGCCCGTCCTGCCCGCCGGGCAGCTCTACATGAAGGACGGTTCGATCGCCGGCTTCGTCATCTCGCACGCCACCACGGCCGAACTGGCCGAGGCCGCCGACGCGATCAACCATCTGCTCGCCGCCGGGCTGCTGTGTCCGCGCGAGATCGAGGTCCGTCCGCTGAGCGAGGCCGCCGAGGTCCACCGCCGCATCGAGACCCTGGGCCCGCACGGCACCCGCCTCGTCCTCCGTACGACGGCGTCCTGACGAACGGGCCCTGAGGACGGGGTCCTGACGAACGGGCCCCGAGGATGGCGTCCTGACGAACGGGTCCTCCGCCCGACGACCGGCCCCGACGCCGTACCCAGGTCGGCCACCTTCCGCCCTCCCCCTGGCGGAAGGTGGTCCCACGACACCGCTCCCCGCGCCCGGCGGTGGTCCCGGCACCCCTCTCACGCGGCGGGAACTAAGTGGCCGAGGTCACCGTTGACCGTCTCCCGGAGCCGAATTAGTTTCGGCCAGCGGTACGGGTTTCCTCCGGGGCTCCCGGTTTCTCTCAACAACGGGGGTTGGGACATGTCCAAGCACGGCGCGGACGGCGGCGGGGGCACCGACGCGCTCACGGTTCTGGAGCTGCTGGCCCAACAGGCCCCACCCAGCCGTTACAAGTCCCTGCTCCACGAGGCCCGCGACGCGGGCACCCCGGCAGCCGAACTGGCCCGGCTCGAACGGGCCGTCCACCTCGCGACCGGCATCGCCTCCTCCTTCGACCGCCGCGAACAGCGCGAGGCCGGCCTCGCCGCCCTCGTCGACACGGCCCGCGACCTGACGCTGCCGTACGACCTCGACAGCCTGCTCCGGGTCATCACCCGTCGCGCCAAACGGCTCCTCGACTTCGACATGGCGTACGTCAGCCTGCGCGACACCAACGGGTCCTCGTTCATCCACACCACCGAGGGCTCCCACACCGGGCTCACCAACGACCTGCGCGTCCTCGACGGCCACGGCCTCGGCGGCGAGGCGCACGCCCACGGTGAACCGGCCTGGACCTCCGACTACCTGGAGGACGACCGCTTTCCGCACGCGCGGGCGGTCGACGAGGTTGTCAGGGCCGAGGGGCTGCACGCGATCATGGCCGTACCGCTGCGCAGCGGCGACACGACCGTCGGCGCGCTGTACGGGGCCGACCGCAGGGTCCGCCACTACACCCCCGACGAGATCGGGCTGATGTCCTCCCTCGCCGACCTCGCCGCCGTCGCCATCGAGAAGGCCGGGCTCCTCGACCAGACCAGGGCCGAGGTCACCGAGTTGGAGCTGGACAGCTCCCGGGCCCGGACCAGCCTCACCCGGATGCGGCACGTCAGCGAGGCGCACAGCCGGATCATGAATCTCGTCCTCGCGGGCGGGGACCTGTGCAACGTGGCCAAGGCGGCGGGGGACGCGCTCGACGGGACCGTCCTGATCCGCGACCCGGGGGGCCGCAGCCTCGTCTCCGGCGGCGACATCCCGGGTCTCGACGAGGAGTCCGTGGCGAAGGCGTCGCTGGACGCGCACGCCGGCCGGCGGCCGGTCGTGACCGGCGACAACACCTGGGTCGCGCCCGTCATAGCGGGCTCCGAGGACCTCGGCGTGCTGGTGATGCGCGCCGCGACCGGGCTGACCGGCGAGGACGAGCGGCTGCTCGAACTGGCCGCGCAGTCCGTCGCGTTCCTGCTCCTGATGCAGCGCTCCACGGCCGTCGCCGAGGGCCCCGTCCGGGACGAGCTCCTCGACGACCTGCTCGCCGACCCGCAGCACGCCCCGCCGCAGCAGTTGGTGCAGCGCGCCCGCCGGCTCGGCATCGATCTGCGCAAGCCGCACGTCCTGGTGGTGGCCCGGCCGGAGGGCGGGGAGCAGGGGCGGGCGGTGGTGTGGGCGTCCTCGTACGCGTACCGGATGTCCGGTCTGAAGACGGTGCAGGGCGGCTGCCTCGTGCTGCTGCTGCCCGGGCTCGAGGCCTCGGCCGCAGCCCGCGCGGTCTCCGGCGAGCTGTCCCCGCTGCTGGGCCACCCGGTGTCGGTCGCCGCCGCGGGTCCGGGCTGGAGCCCGGACGGTGTGGGCCGGATGTATCTGGAGGCCATGCGCTGCCTGGACGCGATGAGCGCGCTGGGCGGTTCGGGGTCGGCCGCGTCGGTTCAGGACCTGGGCTTCCTGGGGCTGCTGCTCTCCGACGACCACGACGTGGACGGGTTCATCGAGTCGGCGATCGGCCCCGTGCTGGAGTACGACGCCGAACGGTTCACCGATCTGACACGCACCCTGGAGGCGTACTTCGCCTCGGGCGGCAGCCCGACGAACGCGGCGGAGGCGCTGCACGTCCATCCGAACACGGTCTCGCGCCGGCTGGAGCGGATCGGTGAACTCCTCGGCGCCGAATGGCAGAAGCCGGGTCAGGTCCTTGAGGTGCAGCTGGCACTCCGTCTCCAGCGCACCCGGGACGTCCTGGCCCAGCAACGGGGCGCCGTGGACCCGGCCCGCCCGGCCCCGGACCAGGCTCGCCCGACGCCGTGACACGGCCGCCGGGCCCCGGACCCGGCTCCTCCGACGCCGCGACGTGACCGCCGGTCCCCCGGGCCAGGCTCGCCCGACGCCGTGACATGGCCGCCCGGCCCCGGACCGGCTCGCCCGACGACGTGACATGGCCGGCCGGCCCCGGACCAGGCTCGCCCGACGACGTGACATGACCGGCCGGGGCGGGGGCACTGTGGCGCGCCCCGCCCCGGCCGGTGTCAGCCGGCCGAGCCGTACGCCGCGTCCCAGTCCGTCGCCAGGACCGTCGCCGCGTGGGCCGCCGAGGCCAGGGTGATGTGGCGGTGCCAGCCGCGGAACGAACGGCCCACGAAGTCCCGCAGGCCCGCCCCCTCGCCGACCTGGGTGAAGTCACGCTCCACCCGCCCGGCCAGCTTCGTCAGCCGGAGCAGCGAGCCGACCGTCGAGTTGGTCAGGTCCGTGATCCACAGCCGGGCCGGGGGCCGCCGCGGGTCGTCCCACTCGCCGAGCAGCAGCAGCGGACGCATCCGTTCCCCCGCGGGCGCCGGGAGCGCGACCCGTACCACCGTCGCCAGCGACGTACGCGAGGTCCGCGCGCCGCCCGCGGTGTCCAGCCAGCTCACCGGGCGGCGCAGGCCCTTGAGCGACTCCAGGATCTGCTGCGCCGGCAGCGGCCCGGCGCCGAAGCCGGGCAGCGACCGGTCCGCGACCGCGAGCCGGCACGTCGCGCCGATCCGGGCGACGACCGGCACGCCCGCGCCCGACAGCCGGTTCAGCGCCGCCCGCCCCGCGCCGCCCCGGATGTCGAGCAGCAGCGGCTTGCGGCTGACGTCCTGCCAGCGCGCCGTGTCCAGCGCCGCCGCGACCGCGCACTCCTCCAGCGTCTCCTCGCCCGCACCCTCGGGAACCTCCGCCCGGTCGCGCCGGGTCCGGTCGTTCACCCACGGATCGGGCAGGAACAGCCGCCAGTTGACCGGCACGCTGAGCTCCTCGGCGGCGAACCACACCCCGAACGCCTGCTGGCCCCGGAAGACCTGCCCGCGCTCGGGGTCGAACCGGCGGTCCACGCCGACCGAGTGCTCGCCGGCCTTCGGTATCGGCATCGACCGCACCACCCACGCCTGCGGGCAGCTGTTCTGCTCGAGGAACCCGGCGAGCGCGGCCCGCATGGGCCGCCAGTCCCAGGTGGAGCTGGAGATGAAGTGGTGCAGGCTCTGCTCGGCGGCCGGCCCGCCGATCTGCGCCGCGATGTTACGGATGGACTTGCGGCCCTGTGCGGTCAGCAGCCCCCGGAGGTACTGCTCCGCCTTCAGCCGTTGGTCGCGCCGGGGGAAGCCGGAGAAGAGCGTGGAACAGAGCTCGTCGTAGACATCGTCGGCCACCGCGTTCCGGTACGGCGCGGCGTGCGGCCCGTGTCCGGTTCGGTGCTGGATTCCCAGTGGATCGAGAAGGGTCCTGCGCTTGGTTGCGACGGATGTACTCACGACACTCCTGCCTACGGTTTTGCAGCTCCCTCCAGCTGCCCCTCCACGGTCTCGTCCGGGCGTCCGTGGCACGAGGTGTACCCGGCACCCGTCTGGGCCGCCGGATGGTGACCGGACCACCGCCGCCGGCTCGGGGAGTGCCGCAGCGGGTGCCGGGCACAGGTCGGACAGGGGGTCGGGTGTGGCCGGACCACCAGAGGCCGGGGGGCCGGGCGCCGGGCCGGGGCCGGGACGCAAGGCCCGGTGGGGGTGATCTGACAGACTCTGCGGCCCGGCTTTGACCGGGGTAGGGCTCGGGTCGACCATCGCAGAACGAGGCGGCACGGGCCGGCTCCTGGTTAATGCCCCAGGCCAGGAACCGTGCCTGTCCGCCTCGCTCACGTCACGGGGTCCTCGACCCCTTCCGCTTAGGGCCTGTCCGACCCTGATCCGCCGGACAGGCCTTAGGCCTCTCCCGCTTCCACCCGATCCCGAATGCCGGTGCCGGCCTCCGCGTCGCGCGCCGCCACCCGGGCCGCGTGGGTCGGACCCGCGGGCACCCCGGCCGGCCGCAGGCTCTCCATCTCCTTGCGCAGCACCGGGACGACCTCCTCGCCGAGCAGATCGAGCTGCTCCAGGACCGTCTTCAGCGGCAGGCCGCCGCTGTCCACCAGGAACAACTGCCGCTGGTAGTCGCCCACGTACTCGCGGAACGACATCGTGCGGTCGATGACCTCCTGCGGGGAGCCGACCGTCAGCGGAGTCTCGCGCGTGTACTCCTCGAGCGACGGACCGTGACCGTAGACCGGCGCGTTGTCGAAGTACGGGCGGAACTCCCGTACCGCGTCCTGGGAGTTCTTGCGCATGAACACATGGCCTCCCAGACCGACGATCGCCTGCTCCGGGGTGCCGTGGCCGTAGTGCGCGTACCGCCGCCGGTAGAGGCCGACCATCTTGGCCGTGTGTTCCTTGGGCCAGAAGATGTGGTTGGCGAAGAAGCCGTCGCCGTAGTACGCGGCCTGCTCGGCGATCTCGGGGGAGCGGATGGAGCCGTGCCAGACGAACGGCGGCACCCCGTCGAGCGGGCGCGGCGTGGAGGTGAAGCCCTGGAGAGCCGTACGGAAGCGGCCCTCCCAGTTCACCACGTCCTCCCTCCACAGCTTGTGCAGGAGGGCGTAGTTCTCGATGGCGAGCGGGATGCCCTGCCGGATGTCCTGACCGAACCACGGGTAGACGGGACCGGTGTTGCCGCGCCCCATCATCAGGTCGACGCGCCCGTCCGCCAGATGCTGGAGCATCGCGAAGTCCTCGGCGATCTTCACCGGGTCGTTGGTGGTGATCAGCGTCGTGGACGTGGACAGGATCAGCCGCTCCGTACGGGCCGCGATGTGCCCGAGGAGCGTCGTCGGGGAGGACGGCACGAACGGCGGGTTGTGGTGCTCACCGGTCGCGAAGACGTCGAGCCCGACCTCCTCCGCCTTGCGGGCGATGGCGACCATCGCCTTGATCCGCTCGTACTCGCCCGGTGTGGTGCCGTCGGTGGGATCGGTGGTCCTGTCCCCGACGGTGAATATTCCGAACTGCATGACACAACACTCCAAGCCGCCCCAGGAAGTCTGTCCTCCCCATAGTGCACGAGCCGGAGCGGAAACGGAAACTTATCCGGAAAGGTCCGGGTGTGGTGACGAAGTCTGTCGCGGTCACTGGACGAGCCGCCGTGGGACACCCACGCTCACAGCCATGACTCCCGTACGAGACGCGCAATCGCCCGTCGTCACCGCCTGGTCGGACATCGGCTGTCCCTGGGCCTCGCTCGCCCTGCACACCCTGCGGGCCACCGCCGCCGAGCGCGGCCAGGACCTCCTGATCGACCACCGCGCCTTCCCGCTGGAGCTGTTCAACCGCCAGCCCACGCCCAAGCACATCGTCGACGCCGAGATCGTCATGCTCGGCGCCCACCGCCCCGAACTGGGCTGGCGCCTGTGGGACGCGCCCGCGTGGGAGTACCCGTCGAGCGTCCTGCCCGCCCTCGAAGCCGTCCAGGCCGCCAAGGCCCCCGAGGTCGGCGGGCTGCGCGGCTCCGACCAGCTCGACGCCGGGCTGCGGCACGCCTTCTACACCGAACACCGCTGCATAGCGATCCACTCCGTCATCCTCGACATCGCCGAGACCTGCGCCGACGTCGACGCCCTGGCGCTTGAGGCCGCTCTCGCGCGGGGCGCGGGCCGGCGCGAGGTGTACGAGCAGTGGCACGAGGCCCAGGGCCCGCAGATCCAGGGCAGCCCGCACTTCTTCGCGAACGGCGGCTACGCGGCCCACAACCCGGGCGCCACCTACGTCTTCACCGGCGACCTGTACAACGGCGGCTTCCCCCGCCTCGACCACTACGACGCGGGCTGGGCCGCGACCCTCCTCGACTCCCTGGCGCCGAGCGCCCCTTAGGGCCTGTCCGGCGGATCACGGCCGGGCCCGCGACGCCTGGCCGGCACCTCGCCGCATCCCCTAGGCCCTGGGGGCCTGGGGAGACCCCCATGCACCAGACGCCGCGACCCATCCGACCCTGGTCCGCCGGACAGGCCCTAGGACCTGTCCGGCGGACCAGGCCCTAGCCTGGCCGCATGGACGTACGTGGGCAGCTGCCGGTGGTCGGGGTCGTCGCCGCCGGCGGCGCTGTCGGCGCGGCGGCCCGCTACGGCGCCTCCCTCGTCTGGGCCGGCCCACCCGGCGCGTTCCCCTGGACCACGTTCGGCGTGAACGTGTCCGGCTGCGCGGCGATCGGAGTCCTGATGGTCCTGGTCACCGAGGTCGCCGCCCCGCCCCACCCGCTCGTACGCCCCTTCCTCGGTACGGGCGTCCTTGGCGGCTTCACCACCTTCTCCACGTACGCCCTCGACACGCAGCGGCTGCTGAGCGCCGGAGATACGGCCCGTGGCGTGGCATACATGGGAGCGACGGCGGCGGCCGCGGTGGCCGCCGTCTGGGCCGCGACCACCGCGACCCGTGGCGCTCTGGCGAGGAGAACACGATGACGAGACTGGCGGGCAAGGCCCTGCGGGTGACGATCCTCCTCGGCGAGAGCGACACCTGGCACCACCGGCCGCTGTACTCGGAGATCGTGCACCGCGCCCACGAGGCGGGCCTCGCCGGCGCCTCCGTCTTCCGGGGCATCGAGGGCTTCGGCGCGTCCTCGCTCGTCCACACCTCGCGCCTGCTCTCGCTGAGCGAGGACCTGCCCGTGGCCGTCGTGATCGTGGACACCGAGGACCGGGTACGGGACTTCCTTCCGCAGCTCGACGCGCTGGTGACCGAGGGTCTGGTGATCCTCGACGACTGCGACGTCATCCGGTACGCCGGCCGGGAGAAGCGCGCGTGAACTGGCTCCTCGTGCTCGCCGGCGCGGCGATCGGCGCACCGCTGCGCTATCTCACCGACCGGGCCGTCCAGTCGCGCCACGACTCGGTCTTCCCCTGGGGCACTTTCACGGTCAACATCGTCGGCTCGTTCGTCCTCGGCCTGCTGACCGGCGTCTCCTCCGCCCGCACGCACCTGCTGCTCGGCACGGGCCTGTGCGGGGCGCTGACGACGTACTCCACCTTCTCCTACGAGACGCTGAAGCTGTACGAGAGCGGGGCGAAGGGGTACGCGGTGGCCAACGTGGCCGGCAGCCTGGCCGCCGGACTCGGAGCGGTGTGGCTGGGAGTGGAGGCGGCACGGGCCTGGTGAGCCGCCGGGCTCCGGTGGCAAGGTGCTCCCACGGCGAGTCGATCCTCCGAAGGGCGGTACCCGCGCATGGGCTGGGCGGACTTCCAGTACGAGATCTATCTCAACGGGCTGACCGGAGCCGTGCCCCGGCTCCCCACGGACCTGACCCGGCTGGAGGAACTGACCGCCCAGCGGCTCGGCCCGGGGCCCGTCGGCTACGTCGCCGGCAGCGCGGGCGACGGCTCGACCGCCCGCGCCAACCGGGCGGCACTCGAACGGCGCCGGATCGTCCCGCGGATGCTCCGTGACGTGCGCGAACGGGACCTCTCCGTAGAGCTGTTGGGCCGTCCGCTGCCCGCCCCGGTCGCCCTCGCTCCGGTCGGCGTGCTGTCGATCCTGCACCCCGACGCCGAGCCGGCCGCCGCGCGCGCGGCGGCGGCGCGCGGCATCCCGTACATCCTCTCGTCCGCGTCCAGCACGTCGATGGAGCAGGTCGCGGAGGCGATGGCGGAGGGGGAGCGGTGGTTCCAGCTGTACTGGCCGAAGGACGTCGAGGTCGCCCGCTCCTTCCTGAGCCGGGCGAAGGCGGCCGGCTACACGGCGCTCGTCGTCACGCTCGACACGCCGATGCTGTCGTGGCGGCCGCGCGACCTCGACCAGGCGTATCTGCCGTTCCTGCACGGGGTGGGGACCGCCAACTACTTCTCCGACCCGGCGTTCCGGGCGGGCCTGGCGAAGCCGGTCGAGGAGGACCCGAACGCGGCGGTGATGCACTTCGTGTCGATGTTCTCCGACCCGGGCAAGACCTGGGCCGACCTGGCGTTCCTGCGCGAGAACTGGGACGGCCCGATCGTCCTCAAGGGCATCCTCCACCCCGACGACGCCCGCGCCGCCGCCGACGCAGGGATGGACGGGGTCGTCGTCTCCAACCACGGGGGCCGCCAGGTGGCCGGCTCGATCGCCGCCGCGGACGCCCTCCCGGCGGTGGCGGACGCGGTCGGCGACCGCCTGACGATCCTCTTCGACAGCGGCGTACGCACGGGCGACGACATCGCCAAGGCCCTGGCCCTGGGCGCGGACGGCGTGCTCGTGGGCCGCCCGTACGCCTACGGTCTGGCGCTGGACGGCCAGGCGGGCGTGGACCACGTCATCCGCTGCCTCCTCGCCGAACTCGACCTCACCCTCGCCCTGTCGGGCCACGCGACCCCGAAGACCCTGACGAGGACGGACCTGGCGGAACAGGCGGGGTGAGCTCGGCACGCTCCCATGACCGCCTGCGCCCTCGTCCACCTCGCCGTCGGCGTCCTCGCCTCCTGACGAACCCGACTCCCCCCGTACGAAGGAGAGCACGTGGAAGGCCGGCCGCGCCAGGAACAGGCAAGCCCCGAGGTGCAGAAGCGCGTCCAGGAAAGCTTCGACCGCCAGGGGCTGATGAGCCACCTCGGTGCGCGGATGACCCACATCGGCCCGGGTCGCGTGCACATCGTGCTCCCGAGCCGTCCCGAAGTGACCCAGCAGCACGGCTACTTCCACGCCGGTGCCACCGGCGCCATCGCCGACAGCGCCGGCGGCTACGCCGCGTACACGCTGTTCCCCGAGGACAGCGACGTGCTCACCGTCGAGTACAAGATCAACCTCCTCGCGCCCGCCGAAGGCGACCACATCGAGGCGATCGGCACCGTCCTGAAGTCCGGACGCACACTGACCGTCTGCCAGTTGGAGGTGTACGGCGTCCAGGCCGACGGCGAGCGCAAGCTCGTCGCGAACGGTCAGCAGACGCTGATCCGTGTGAACACGCCCGCCGAGTGAGCCCGCAGCCCGCGCCGTCGCTGCCGTCCTGGATGACCTGGTGGCAACGGCCGTTCCCCGACGCCAACACGCTCCTGCTGCACGGGCGTCGACCGGCCCTGGTCGACAGCGGTTTCGTCGGCCACGCCCAGGAGACCGCCGAATGGGCCCACGCGCACGCCGGGACCGTCGACCTGGTCGTCAACACCCACTGGCACTCCGACCACGTCGGAGGCAACGGCCTCCTCCAGGCAAGGGGCGCCGCCATCGCGGCCGGAGCCCCGGAAGCGGAGGCCCTCTCCCGCCGGGACCCGGGCTGCTGCGCGGCGGAGTACCTCGACCAGCCGGTCGCCCCGTACGCGGTCGACATCGCCCTCGACGACGGAGCGCTCCTCCGCCTCGGCGACACCGACTGGGAGGTGGTCCGCACGCCCGGCCACACGCCCGGGCACGTGGCGCTGTGGCAGCCGGAGGAGCGGCTGCTCGTGGTCGGCGACGCGCTGTCGGACTACGACGTCGGCTGGGTCAACCTCGCCCTCGACGGACTCGACGCGGCCACCACCGCGCTCGCCTCCCTCAAGCGGCTGGCCGACCTCGCCCCGCGCGTGATCCTTCCCTCCCACGGCCCGATCCCCGCCGACCCGGCCGCGGCCTTCGCCACCGCTCTGCGCCGCGCCCAGCGTCTCGTCGACGACCCCGACGGAGCGGTCCGGTACGGCGCCCGCCGCATCTTCGCGTTCGCCCTGATGATCCGTGGAGGGATCCTGGCCGACGAGGTCGAGCCGTACCTGCTGGCACGCGCCTGGCTGACCGACGCGGCCCACCTCCTGGACCTCCCGCCCGAGGCGCTCGCCGCCGATCTGATCACGACCATGCTCGCCGCCGGCGCGATCGTCCTACGCGACGACCGCCTCCACGCCGCCACCACCCACACCCCGGTCCAGCCCGCTGCACTGCGCGTCCCCCTCCCACGCGCCTGGCCCGCCCCGAAGCCGCCGGCGTCGTAAAAGAGCCTTTGACCAGCAAAAAGACCCTCCCGAAGGAGGGTCCGTGGTAAAGCGCCCCCGGCAGGACTCGAACCTGCGGCCAAGCGCTTAGAAGGCGCCTGCTCTATCCACTGAGCTACGGGGGCCGGGTGGTGGCCGTGCGGCCGGGAGCCCCTGGTGGGTGGGGCGTGGCCTGCCGGGTCAAGGATAGGGCTCCGATCCCCTTGACCCGGTTGCTTCACCTGCGTGGCACGATGTGGAGGTTCGGTGAAGCGGAACGATAATCGCAGGCAGGTGCGATTCCCGCAGCGCTTTTCGCGCCACTTGGCCCGGGTGTTGTGCACTCGTTATGCCTGAGGCTCGTGTCATCAGCTGTTCGGTCGGCGCGCAGGACCGTTATACGCTTCAAAAAGGCTCCAAAATTGGGCATTCTTCGCATGTGGTGACCTTGGACGAACGGCCTCAGCTGATCGACGCACTCTCCGCCCTGCGCGACTGTGTCGCCGCCGTGCGTCTCCCTCTCCCTCTCCCAGGCGCTCCACGCGCCCGGCAGAACCGCTCCGAACTGCTCGCCCAGCTCGACGACTATCTGGTGCCCCGGCTGAAGGACCCCGACGCCCCTCTCCTCGCCGTCGTCGGCGGCTCCACCGGGGCCGGCAAGTCCACCCTCGTCAACTCCCTTGTGGGGCGGCGAGTCAGCGAAGCCGGCGTGCTCCGCCCCACCACGCGCACACCCGTCCTCGTCTGCCACCCCGACGACCACCACTGGTTCGCCGGGATGCGCGTCCTGCCCCAGCTCACCCGCGTCTGGCTGCCCCAGCAGGACGACGACCACCCGGCCGAGGAGCCCCAGGAGGACAACGCCCTGCGCGTCGAGACGTCCTCCGCCCTGGCCCGCGGACTCGCCCTGCTCGACGCACCCGACATCGATTCCCTCGTCGTCGAGAACCGGCTGCTCGCCGCCGAGTTGATCTGCGCCGCCGACATCTGGGTGATGGTCACGACCGCCTCCCGGTACGCCGACGCCATCCCCTGGCATCTGCTCCGTACCGCCAAGGAGTACGACGCCACCCTCGTCACCGTCCTCGACCGCGTCCCCCACCAGATCATCGGCGAGGTCTCCCGCCAGTACGAGGCCCTGCTCCACAAGGCGGGGCTCGGCGAGGTGCCCCGGTTCACCATCCCCGAGCTCCCCGAGTCCGCGGGTGGCGGCCGCGGGCTGCTGCCCGACACCGCCGTCGCCCCGCTGCGCGCCTGGCTCGCCCACCACGCGCAAGACCCCGCCGCCCGCCAGCAGGCCGTCAGCCGTACCGCCTCCGGTGTCGTCGGCTCGCTCGACTCCCGGATTCCCGAGCTCGCGGGAGCGGTCGCCGCCCAGTACGCCGCCGCCGTCCGGCTCGGCGGCGCCGTCGAGTCGGCGTACGCGGAACAGGCCGAGCGCCTCCGGCAGCAGCTGAGCCGCGGCGCCGTCCTGGCCGGGGACGCCCGTACCCGCTGGCGCGGCTACCCCCGCGACAGCTCCGCCGACGAACTCCTCGACGCCCTCGTCGAGTCCCTCGCCGCCCTCCTCCAGTGCGCGGTCGCCGCCGCCGACGAGCGCGTACGGGACGCCTGGCGCCGCGAACCCGCCGCGGGGGCCCTCGGCATCGCCGTCGCCGCCCCCGACCGGGAGGCGAGCGAACGGATCGAGATGACGGTACGGCGCTGGCGGCGCGTCCTCGAAGAGCTGGCCGAGGAGGAGCTCCGCACCACGGAGCGTCCGGGGAGCGCGCGCACCGCGGCCCCCGAGGCCGACACCGTCGCCGTCCTGCTCGCCGCCGCTCTCCTCGGCGGTCGCCGCACCCGCAGCGCCGGTGAACGCCTCGCCGAACTCCTCGGCGCCCAGGCCGCCCTGCGCCTGCGGGACAAGGGTGGCGAGCTGGTCATGACGTATCTCGACCGAGCCCTGTACACCGAGCGCGACCGGCGCCTCGCCCCCCTTGTGGCCCTCGACGTGACCCCCGAGCCGCAGGCGGAGCTGATCGCCGCGCTCTCCGTACTGCAGAAGGAGAAGTGACGAACGGTGAGCAGCAGCACGGGCACCACGGTGGACGACCGCTGGGACGACGGCCTGATCGCGCGCCGGGCGGGGGAGAAGAGCGGGGAGAAGCCACGTGATCCCTCCTCGCCGGAGGCAGAGCCCGAGGACTTCCCGCCCCTGGCCGGGAACTACGGCGGCTCCCTGCGCACCCGCCTCGACGCCCTCCACGAACTCGTCGGCCTCTCCCGTACCCGCCTGGAGACCGACACCCTCGCCGAGGCCGGGCTCGCCGAGGCCGGACGTGTCCTGGACGAGGCCGCCGCCCGCCAGCGGCTCTCCGCCCGCCACACCGTCGTGGCCATCGCCGGACCCACCGGCAGCGGGAAGTCCACCCTCTTCAACGCTCTCGCCGGCGTCCCCGTCTCCGAGACCGGGCTGCGCCGCCCCACCACCGCCGCTCCCATCGCGCTCAGCTGGTCCGAGGGGTCGGCGGGGCTCCTGGACCGGCTCGCCGTCCCCGGCCGGCTCCGCCGCCGCCCCCTCGCGGGCGGCGCCGGCGACGAGGACCTGCAGGGGCTCGTCCTGATCGACCTGCCCGACCACGACTCGGCCGTCACCGCCCACCGCGACCAGGTCGACCGGGTCCTCGGCCTGGTCGACGCCGTGATCTGGGTCGTGGACCCCGAGAAGTACGCCGATGCCACGGTCCACGAGCGCTATCTGCGCCCGCTCGCGGGCCACGCCGAGGTCACCTTCGTCGTCCTCAACCAGATCGACCGGCTGGGCGGCGAGGCGGCCGACCTCGTCCTGGACGACCTGCGCCGCCTCCTCGACGAGGACGGCATGGCCCTCGGCGAACACGGCGAGCCCGGCGCCACCGTCCTCGCCCTCTCCGCCCTCACCGGGGAGGGCGTGGGAGAACTCCGCGACCTGCTCGGCCGGTTCGTCCAGGAAAGGACCGCGCCCGCGCGCCGTCTCTCGGCCGACGTCGACGCGGCGGCCGCCCGGCTCAGGCCGGTGTACGTCTCCGACGGACAGACGGGACTGGGGGAGCGGGCGCGGGAGGACTTCGCGCGCCGCCTCGCGGTCGCCGTCGGCGCCACCGCCGCGGGCGAGGCCGCCGAACGCGTCTGGCGCCGGGGCGCCATCCGCGCCTGCGGCACCCCCTGGCTGCGGCTCTACCGCTGGTACGAGCGGGTCCGCGCGCACGGCTCCACCGACCCGCGGATCCAGACGCCGGTGGAGGACGAACTGACCGCGCGGCAACGGGTGGAACAGGCCGTACGGACCGTCGCCGACGAGGCGTCGCGCGGGCTTCCGGTGCCCTGGGCGCAGGCGGTGCGCGAGGCGGCGGCGCGCGGAGCCGAGGGGCTGCCCGAGGCGCTGGACGAGCTCACGGTGACCATCGGCGACCCGGCCGCCCGGCCGCCGCGGCCCGCCTGGTGGCCGGCCGCGGTCCTGGCCCAGGTCCTGATGACGTTGCTGCAGATCTTCGGTGCGGTGTGGCTGGTCGGCCAGATCGTCGGCGTGGTCGAGCCCGGTCTGCTGCCGCCGGTGCTCATCATGGTCGCCGGCATCGTCGGCGGGCCGCTGGTGGAGTGGGCGTGCGCCGCGGCTGTGAAGGGGCCGGCCCTGCGGTACGGGCAGGAGGCCGAGCGGAAGCTGCGGGAGGCGGCGGCCGCGTGCGGACGGGCACGGGTGCTGGACCCGATCGCGGCGGAGCTGATGCGGTACCGGGAGGTGCGCGAGCAGTACGTGACGGTGTCGGGGACGCGGGGCGGCGCGCGGGTGACACGGCTGGGCGGGGTGGGCGGTACACGATGGGGCGGTACGCGGCCGGGGGCGCGGTTGAGGTGATGAGCCCCGACTGTCACCCGTGCGGGTGACGGTCTTTTCCCCAGGCCATGACCTCTCCACAGGCTCCGGCACGTTCCGTCCGCCCGGTCCAGCATGGAACGGACGCGGAAGGGACCGGAAAGGGGAGGGACATGAACGACACGATGGTGACGCTGGTCGGGAACGTGGCGACGAGCGTGGAGTACCGGGACACGGCGACGGGTGGGGTGGCCCGGTTCCGTTTCGCCGTGACCGCGCGCCGCTGGGACCGGGGGCGGGGTGCGTGGACGGACGGACACACCAGCTTCTACACGGTGTTCGCCTGGCGGGCCCTGGGCGCGAACCTGGCGGCCTCGGTCTCGGTGGGCGAACCGCTGGTGGTGCACGGCCGGTTGCGGGTGCGCGAGGAGGACCTGGAGGAGGGGCGGCCGGACGGCAGGCGCCGGACGTTCGTGGACATCGACGCGCTGGCGGTGGGCCACGACCTGACGCGCGGCACCGCGGCGTTCCGTCGAGTGGTGAAGAGCGAGCCACGCCTGACGGAACGCCAGGGGAACGGGGGAGCCGAGCGGGACCCGTGGGAGGGAGCGGAAGCCCCCGGGACGAAGGCGCAGGGGGCGGAGGTTGAGGGGGCAGAGATCCCGAAGGTCCTGGAACCCGTGCTCTGACCTGAAGTTGTGGGGATTTGTCGATACTGTGACCAGCGCTTTCGCAGGTTACGGGCCCCGGTCATAACGATTCCGATTCGGAATGGTTATCAGACCGTACGAAGGGGCACTCGGCTCTTCCCCATCCCTAGGATTCCCGGGTACTCATACGGGACTTGAGTGGGGCCTTGAGTCACTTGAGTCAACTGGGTCTTGTGAGTCTGCTGGCGATGCGCTCCCCCCACGTGTCTCGACCAATGACGCGGAGCAGCTCGCCCGGAGGGGAAATTCATGTTTTCTGTACGGAGGCGCGGCGTTGCCCGCCTTGCCGCCGCGACCGTGGTCTCGGGCCTCGTCGCCGCGGGTGCGATGGCTGTCGCGGGACCGGCGGCGGCCGATGAGGGTCTGCAGGGAACGGGCGGCGCCACGGCCACGCTCGGTGACCTGAAGATCCACGACGAGGTGAAGATCGACGGCAAGCCGTACTCCGCCGGCCTCTTCGAGATGAAGGTCGAGCCCGGTGGCTCGATCCAGACCTACTGCATCGACCTGCACACCGATGCGCTGAAGGACCAGGAGTACAAGGAGGTCGGCTGGGACCAGTCCGTCCTCCACAACAACAAGAACGCCGGCAAGATCCGCTGGATCCTGCAGAACTCCTACCCGCAGGTGAACGACCTCGACGCGCTCGCCGCCAAGGTCGGCGCGAAGGACCTCACGGAGAAGACGGCCGCCGCCGCCACCCAGGCAGCGATCTGGTACTTCTCCGACAACGCCGACGCCCAGCCGGTCAACGAGGACGCTCAGGCCCTCACCACGTACCTGCGGGAGAAGGCCGTGGAGCTGGAGGAGCCGAAGGCCTCCCTCAGCCTCAACCCCTCCTCGGTCGCCGGCAAGGCCGGTGAGCGCCTGGGCCCGATCACGGTGAACACCAACGCCGCCAAGGCCACGGTCTCCCTGGCTCCGGGCGCCCCGTCCGGCGTGAAGCTCGTCGACAAGGACGGCAAGGTCGTCACCGACGTCGTCGACGGCGGCAAGGTCTTCTTCGACGTGCCCGCGGGCACCGCCGACGGTTCGGCCGCGCTGAACGTCAAGGCCGACACCACGGTCCCGATCGGCCGCGCGTTCGTCTCCACCAAGGTCAAGAGCCAGACCCTGATCCTGGCCGGCACGAGCACCTCCACCGTCGAGGCGAACGGCTCCGCGACCTGGGCGAAGAAGGGCGCGATCCCGGCCGTCTCGGCCGAGAAGAACTGCGCCAAGGGCGGCCTGGACATCACCGCCTCCAACGAGGGCGACGAGGACTTCACCTTCGAGCTCAAGGGCGTCAAGCACACGATCGCGGCCGGTAAGTCCGAGACCGTGACGGTCCCGCTCGCCGAGGACCAGGCGTACGACTTCACGATCAAGGGCCCGAACGGCTTCGAGAAGACCTTCAAGGGCGTCCTCGACTGCAAGCCGGCCACCCCGGCCCCGTCCACCACCCCGTCCACCGAGCCGAGCCCGGCCACGGCCGGCGGCTCCACGGGCGGCTCCACCACCGGCACCACCGGTGGCGGCGACCTCGCCGAGACCGGTAGCTCCAACGCCACCCCGATGATCGCCGGCATCGCCGTGGTCCTCGTGGCCCTCGGCGGCGGCGCGGTGTTCTTCCTCCGCAAGAAGAAGGCCGCCGGCCAGTAACCCCCGCTGAACGGCCCGCGACGGCCCCGGTGCGCACCCCGCGCACCGGGGCCGTCGCACGTGTGCGGCAGGTGGCTCACGCGGTCACCGAGGCGACCACGCACCCGCCGAGCGCCGGCGCCGTTCCTTGACCCCGCAGCAAGCGCTCGACGGGGCCTAGAGGCGACCGGTGGAGACCGACAGTGACAGGTCGGCTACCAGGGTGACTCAGGAACCCGCAGGTCAGGGGGTTCCGCGCCTACTGGTTTCCGCCTGGGGGTGGCGGTCAGGCAAGATGGGGTGTATCTGCCCACTCACTCTTTGCCGGACGGTTTCTCTTGGCTGAGTACATCTACACGATGCGCAAGACGCGCAAGGCGCACGGCGACAAGGTCATCCTCGATGACGTGACGCTGAGCTTCCTGCCCGGTGCGAAGATCGGTGTGGTCGGCCCGAACGGTGCCGGTAAGTCCACCGTCCTCAAGATCATGGCCGGCCTTGAGCAGCCGTCCAACGGTGACGCGTTCCTGTCGCCCGGCTACACCGTCGGCATGCTCCTCCAGGAGCCCCCGCTCGACGAGTCCAAGACCGTCCTGCAGAACGTCCAGGACGGCGCCGCCGAGATCATGGGGAAGCTGCACCGCTTCAACGAGGTCGCCGAGCTCATGGCGACCGACTACTCGGACGCGCTCATGGAGGAGATGGGCAAGCTCCAGGAGGACCTGGACCACGCCAACGCCTGGGACCTGGACGCGCAGCTCGAGCAGGCCATGGACGCGCTGGGCTGCCCGCCCGGTGACTGGCCCGTCACCAACCTCTCCGGTGGCGAGAAGCGCCGCGTCGCGCTCTGCAAGCTCCTCCTCGAGGCCCCCGACCTGCTGCTCCTCGACGAGCCCACCAACCACCTGGACGCCGAGTCCGTGCAGTGGCTGGAGCAGCACCTCGCCAAGTACCCCGGCACCGTCGTCGCCGTCACCCACGACCGGTACTTCCTCGACAACGTCGCCGAGTGGATCCTCGAGCTCGACCGCGGTCGCGCCCACCCCTACGAGGGCAACTACTCCACCTACCTCGACACCAAGGCGACCCGCCTCAAGGTCGAGGGCCAGAAGGACGCCAAGCGTGCGAAGCGTCTGAAGGAGGAGCTCGAGTGGGTGCGGTCGAACGCCAAGGGGCGTCAGGCCAAGTCCAAGGCCCGTCTCGCTCGCTACGAGGAGATGGCCGCCGAGGCCGACAAGATGCGGAAGCTGGACTTCGAGGAGATCCAGATCCCGCCGGGCCCGCGTCTGGGCTCCATCGTCGTCGAGGTCAACAACCTCTCCAAGGCCTTCGGCGAGAAGGTCCTCATCGACGACCTCTCCTTCACGCTGCCGCGTAACGGCATCGTCGGTGTCATCGGCCCGAACGGCGCCGGCAAGACCACGCTCTTCAAGATGATCCAGGGCCTCGAGACCCCGGACTCCGGCGACATCAAGGTCGGCGAGACCGTCAAGATCTCGTACGTCGACCAGAGCCGCGCCAACATCGACCCCAAGAAGACGCTGTGGGCCGTCGTCTCCGACGAGCTGGACTACATCAACGTCGGCCACGTCGAGATGCCGTCCCGTGCGTACGTCTCCGCGTTCGGCTTCAAGGGCCCGGACCAGCAGAAGCCGGCCGGCGTCCTCTCCGGCGGTGAGCGCAACCGCCTCAACCTCGCGCTCACCCTCAAGCAGGGCGGCAACCTGCTGCTCCTCGACGAGCCGACCAACGACCTCGACGTCGAGACCCTCGGTTCGCTCGAGAACGCGCTCCTGGAGTTCCCGGGTGCGGCCGTGGTCGTCTCCCACGACCGCTGGTTCCTGGACAGGGTCGCCACGCACATCCTGGCGTACGAGGGCGACTCGAAGTGGTTCTGGTTCGAGGGCAACTTCGAGTCCTACGAGAAGAACAAGATCGAGCGCCTCGGCCCGGACGCGGCCCGTCCGCACCGCGCCACGTACAAGAAGCTGACCCGAGGCTGAGCGTGCGTCATATCTACAGCTGTCCCCTGCGCTGGTCGGACATGGACGCCTTCGGGCACGTCAACAACGTCGTCTTCCTGCGGTACCTGGAAGAGGCGCGGATCGACTTCATGTTCCGGCTGGCGCCGGGCGACGGTTCGCCGTCGTTCTCCGGCGGGTCCGTCGTGGCCCGGCACGAGATCGACTACGTACGGCCGCTGGTCCACCGGCACGCGCCGGTGACCATCGAGTCGTGGGTCACGAAGATAGGCGCGGCGTCGCTGACGATCGCGTACGAGATCAAGGACCCGGACGTTACGTACGTACGGGCCTCCACGGTCGTCGTGCCCTTCGACCTGGAGGCGCAGCGACCGCGCCGTATCTCCGCCGAGGAGCGCTCGTTCCTCGAGGAGTACGTCGACGACGGGATGACGGCCGCCGCATGATCGCGCCGCTGCACTTCGCCGATGCCAGGGAGGCGGCGGACCTCGCCGCCTTCCTGGCCCGGCTGATCCACTACGACCGCGCCGCCGCCGTCCGCCTCCAGGCGGGGGGCGGGGCGCTCGCGGTGTTCGGCCGGCCGCCGTCGTTCGAGGTGCTCGCCATCCGCACGGCGCGGCTGGTCGACGCGGTGGATCTGGACATCACGGTGTCCGCCGGTGAACTCCTCGAAGGCATCGAGGAGTCGGCCGGCAAGGCCGTCGTCCCCGGCGCCGTCACCGGCCCGCCGTGGGCCGGTGTCCTGCCGCCGCGGGGCGGCTGGGAGGCGGTCGCCGGAGTGCCGGGTGTCCCCGAGATGCGGGGCGCGGTCGCGGCGGCGGTCGCGGAATTCCGCTCCCGGGACGAGGAGTTGCCCGAGGAGCGGCGCACGCGGGCCGAGCGGGACCGCATCGGGCGCGAGATCTGGTCCCGGACCCTCGCCGACACCGGGCTGCCCCTGCGGGCCGTGCACGCCGCCCAGTCGCTGGGCTTCCTGCCGCCCCAGGAGATGCCGGTCGCGCTGTTCGCCTCGGGACCGTGGCTCCGGCTGCGCACCCCCTACGGCTCGATCGCGCTCCGTACGGTACCGATGGGCCTGACCGTCACCCCGGGCATCACGGCGCACTGACCCTCCGGGATTGAGCCGCGGCGCGCAGCCCGCTCGGGGACGGAGCCCCAGCGCGCGCAGCCCGCCCCGGTCACCGCCCCCGGGCTCATGGCCCTGAACGGCTGATCCGGATCCGGCCCTCCGCGCCCGCGCCCGTTCACCCGCGCCGCGCCCGTTCACCGCCGCAGCGCCCGTTCATCCGCGCCGCGCCCGGCCCTCCGCGCCGCGCCCGTTCACCCGCGCCGCCCCCGTTCACCCCCGCCGCGCCCGTTCACCGGCCCGCGTCGTCCCGTTCCTTGGCGTCCGGCCACACGCCGATGTGGTCCTGTTCCAGCTCCAGCATCACGCGTTGCTCCATGCCCAGCGTCTCCGTGTACTCCGCCGGGAGCTGCAGCCGGCCCGCTCGGTCGAGCATCGCGTACTCCCGCGCCACCACGGACTCCTGGCCCTCCGCGTCGACCTCCGTGCGGCGCAGGACCTCCGAGGAGGTGCGACCGTCGCGGATGGCGACCGTGCGGCGGACCTCGGAGGCCACCGCCTGGTCGTGGGTGACGATCACGATCGTCGTGCCCAGCTCCTCGTTGGCGCGGCGGAAGGCAGCGAAGACCTGTTCGCCGGTCGCCGAGTCCAGTTCACCGGTCGGCTCGTCCGCGAGCAGCACCGAGGGGTTGTTGGCAAGCGCGACCGCGATCGCGACCCGCTGCTGCTGGCCGCCGGACATCTGGTGCGGCCGCCGGTCCCGGCAGTCCGCGACGTCCAGCATCGCGAGCAGCTCCTCCGTCCGCTCGGCCTTCTTCGCGCGCCGCGAACCGCCCCGCAACTGCATGGGCAGCGCCACGTTCTGGGCCGCCGTCAGGTAGGGGAGCAGGTTGCGTGCCGTCTGCTGCCAGACGAAGCCCACCACGTCCCGCCGGTACCGCAGCCGCGCCTTCGCGTCCATGGCCAGCAGATCGCAGCCCGCGACCTTCGCCGCGCCGGCCGTCGGCACGTCCAGACCCGCCAGGATGTTCATCAGGGTCGACTTGCCGCTGCCCGACGCGCCGACGAGGGCCATCAACTCGCCCTCCTTCACCAGGAGATCGAGTCCCTGGAGCGCCTGCACCTCCACCCCGTCCGTGGTGAAGATCCGTACCAGCCGGTCGCAGGCGATCAGCGCGTCGTGTCCGTACGAGGGGCGGTCGCGGTGCGCGGTCGCCCGCTTCTCCAGCTCGGCGAGGCTGATGTCGGTCATCGTGCGTCTCCTGCCCTGAGTTCCTTGATCGAGCCTGTGCGCGCCGACCACCATGCCTGAAGGGCGGCCGCCACTGCCGCCAGGACCAGCACGCCCAGCGCCGGCAGCCCCAGCGACCACGGGTCCGCCCGCAGGGTCGCGCCGTCGAGCACGGCCAGTCCCGGCGCCGCCGCCAGGGAGAGCCGGACCAGATCCACGCCCGGCCCGAGCAGCAGGATCGTCGCCCAGCCGACGAGCGTTCCGCCGACCGCCGCGAGCAGCGCCTGCGGCAGCGCCTCGAGACCGAGGAGCCGCCTGCCCTGCCGCCGGGTCAGGCCCATGGTCCGCAGCCGGGCGAGGAGCGTGGCCCGTTCCGGCGCGGACTGCATCAGCGACAGCAGGACGGCGAGCACCGCGTAGCCGGCGCCCGCGCCGATCGCCGCCAGATAGATCCGCTCGGCGCCCGACTGCATCGGCGAGTCCACGTAGGTGGCCCGTCGCTCGGTCCGCAGGACCACCGAGAAGTCGGGGGACTTCGCGGCGACCGTGGCCCGCAGCGCCCTCCCGTCCACCGCGGGGCCGGACGCCAGCAGTGTGGTGTCCGCCCGGTTCGTCAGGTCGGCGGCGTTGACCAGCAGGAAGTCCCCGCCGGGCAGGGCCGGGGTGACGGCCCGAACCGCCACGATCCGCACCTTGAACTCACCGGCGGCCGCCGTCACGCTCTGCGGTTCGCTGCCGAGCCGCGCCGCGACCGCCGGCGAGGCGATCGCCGGCAGAATCCGCTGGTGGTCGATCCGGCCGCCCGTCCCGGTGGATTTCAACAGGCCGGCGGGGAAGGGGCCGAAGCCGGTCTGCCGGGCGAGCCGGGTGTACGACTCCGGCTCCACCCCCACCAGCGGTGCGGACCGGGCCTCCGTCGTACGGCCCGTCCCGACCGGCAGCAGCAGGCCGTACTCGATCTGGATCGCGGCCACGTCCCGCACCCCGGCCGAACCGCGCACCGCCGTCGCCAGACCGGCCGGCAGCGGCGCTCCGTCTGCCTTCCCCGTCACCCGCGCGTCGGCGCCCGTCTCCAGGAGCGCGGCCCGGTCGCGCGCGTCGGCCACCCCGGCGAGCACCGAGCCGCCGAACGCGGCCGTCGTCAGCGCCACCAGCAGCGCGAGCAGCGGCAGCGCTCCGGTCGCCGAAGAACGCCCGGCCCGGGCGAGCGAGAGGTAGCCGACCGCCCCGCGCAGCCTGCGCGCCGGGCGGGCCGCCCACCGCAGCGGCAGTGGGTACAGCCGTACGAGCACCAGCGCGGCGATCAGCGCGACCAGCACCGGCGCCGAGCTGACGAGGTGGTCACCGGAGTCTTCCGTGCCGCGGCGGCGCAGCGCGACGACCGCGCCGACGGCCAGGACGAGCACGGTGAGTTCGGCGACCGTACGGCCCCGGGAGGGGCGGGCGTCGACCACGTCCGTGCGTCCGCCTTGCGTGAGCGGCCTGCGGTGCAGGAACAGCGCGCGCAGCGGCAGCGCCAGCGTGGCCAGGAGCGCGACCGCGCCGGCCGCGGCCAGGGCCGGCAGGAAGCGGGCGTCCGGGAAGGCGAGCGTCGCGAGCAGCAGACCGAGTCCGGAGGCGGGCAGCGTCAGGACGGCCGTCTCGCCGAGCAGCCGGACGCCGATGCCGGCGAGCGAGCCGCCGCGCGAGCGCAGCAGCGCCAGCTCGGCGGAGCGCCGTGCCGCGAACAGGCCGCCGGTCATGGCGAGGACGACCGCCGCGACCGCGCCGATGCCGAACGCGGCGACGGCGACGACCGGGGCGATCGCCGCCCGCATCCCGCGGTAGCCCGCCATGATCTCGTCCAGACCGGTGGCGACCGCGCCGGTCCGGCCGACCGTCTCCCGTACCTTCACCAGGTCGGGGCCGCCGGCGAGCGAGGCGACCGCGGCGCTCAGCCGTGGCTCGTCCTGCGCGGTCAGGTGCCCCGAGGTGGGGGCGAGCCGCCAGTACAGCTCAGGCTCGCCGGTGCCCGAGAGGAGCACGGGGCCGCCGGCGGGCGCGAGCAGCAGCGTGGCCTGCCAGTAGAACTGCGTGCCGTCGCCGCGCGGGACCACGGCGTACAGGGGCGACCGCAGCAGTGGTTCGACGGACCAGTAGCCGCCCTCCGGGCGCACCGGATCCACGATGCCGGTGATGCTGACGGCGAGCGGGGTCGAGGAGAACTTGGACGGCAGGTGCACCACCGAACCCACCTTCAGCCGCAGCGACTTCGCCGTCGCCGTGGTGACGGCCGCCTCGCTCGTGCCCGTGGCCGGGTCGGCCTTCGTGGGCAGCCGGCCCTCCCGTACCGTCGTGTGCTCGGCGAGCCCGGACGGCGCGGCCAGCATGAATTCGGGCGGTATCCGGTACGGCTGGGGCAGCCAGGGATCGAGCCCGGCGGCCCGCTTGGTGGTCCGCACCCCGTGCACCGACTCCTCGTGGTCGACGCGCAGCGGCGCGGGCAGCAGTCGCTCCAGCGCGGTCCGCTGCCGGGCCAGCGCCTCGGCGCCCATGCCGCTCTCCCGGGTCTTCTGCGAGAGGTCGGGCGGCGGCGGGGGAGCGGTGAGTCGAGGACGGAGGTACGGGGCGCGGCGGCGGAGATGTCGTGGCGCAGGCCCTCGGTCTCGTACGCGTCGACGGTCCGCGGGAGGGCGGCGGCGAGGAAGGCGGTGACCAGGACGAGGAGCGCGAAGGCCCATGCCGTCCCCGGCGCGGTCCGCAGCCGGGTCCGCACCCAGGGCGCCACGGCGCGGGCGGGTCTGCCGTCCTTGCGGGGCATGTCGGTCGCCTTCCTACGCTGTTCCTTACGCATCACTGGTCCCCCTGGTGGCGCAGGGTCACGGCGGGGTCGGTGCGGCGCAGCGCGATCGTGGCGACGATCAGCAGCGGCAGCGCGGCGACCCCGGCGAGCAGCAGGGCCACGTGTCCGGGCGGGAGTTCGACCAGGACGCGGGGGACGGGCCGGGTCGCCTGCCCGGTCAGGACGACCAGCGGGACGACGGCCCGGGTCAGCACGGTGCCGAGGGCGACGCCCACCAGCAGGCCGATGCCGACCAGCAGGCCCTGCTCGGCGGCGATCAGCCGGGCCAGCTGGCGACGCGGGGCGCCGAGTGCCCGCAACACCCCGAACTCGGCGGACCGTTCACGGGTCGAGCCGGCCGCGCTGACCGCGAAGCCGACCGCCGCGAGCGCGGCGGCGGCCGCCGCCACCGCCATGAGCGCGGCGTTGGGGCCGGCGCCGAGCGGATCGCCGAGAAGCTCGGCGGCGGCCTCGTCCCGTACGAGCACCTGGCCGGGATCGGTGTCGGGGCGGGCGCGCAGCGTCCGGGCGACCTCGTCGGTCCGGCCGGGCTCGGCGGTCAGCCACCACTCGGTGGGCGCCAGGGTCGCGGTGCGGTCGGTGGCGAGGTACTGGTTGGCCGCGCGCAGGTCGACGAGGAGCGCGCCGCCGTCGTCGGGTGTGACGGACGGCGCGGTCGCGGACACGGTCCGGGCCCCGGCGCCCGTGGTGGGCAGCTCCCGGACGCTGTCCACGATCGTCACCTGCAGGCGCAGGCCGCCGAGCGACACCTCGACCCGTTCACCCTTCTTCGCTCCCGCCGCCGCGAGGAAGGCGTCGCTCGCCACCCCGCGCAGCGTCGTCGGCGGGGCGGGCCGCGGGGCGGCGATCCGCACGTGGAAGTTCTCGGGGCCGGCGAAGAGGTCCGTCGTCGACACACCGGCGACGGGGTAGGCGACCGAGTACGGCGCGGCGGCGCCGGAGCGCCCGGTGAGCGGG
Source organism: Streptomyces sp. NPDC046712 (assembly GCF_040645695.1). Classification (NCBI taxonomy): domain Bacteria; kingdom Bacillati; phylum Actinomycetota; class Actinomycetes; order Kitasatosporales; family Streptomycetaceae; genus Streptomyces; species Streptomyces sp. NPDC046712. Next base: position 252,298 of record NZ_JBEYYW010000006.1, read on the forward strand.
AGCGGGTTCTGCCACTCGCCGTTCGACGTCGTCCGGTAGCCCGTGGTCCAGGAGGCGAGGGAGCCGGCCGTGGCGTCGAGGGGGCGCTCGCCGCCTTCCTGGAGCGAGACGAGGCGTTCGACGGCGAACGTCTGCTGCCCGCCCGGCCCTTCGGTGGTCTGCCCGTCCAGCTCCACGCCGGTCAGGGTCAGTACGCCGTCGGGCGACGGGCCGGTTCCCTCGGGGCCGAGGTCGAGGGCGAGCCGGTGCGGCTTCCCGTCGGCGGGCAGCGGGCCGAGGAGCCGGCGGTACGGAATGCCGTGCCGGTCCTCCAGGACGACCGTCACCTGGACCGGCGTCGTGCCGGGCGGCGCCGTGCGCCGCAGGTCGAGGCCGAGACCACGGCTGCCGGCGGGCAGGGCGAGCCCCGGGCGGGGAACGTCCTTGGGGGCCGGCGACGTCAGCAGGGCGGAGACGGGGTGGTCGGCGAGGTCGTCGCGGAGCAGGAATCCGTCGGCGGCGTGCCGGGTGTCCAGGGCGAGGACGGTCGCGGTCCGGTTGCTCGCGAGGTCCGTGGTGGCGCGGTGCGCGGGGGCGGCCGAGCTGATCCCGGGCAGCGCGGCATAGCGTCCTGCCTGGGTGGGATCGGGGGCGCCGCCGGTCAGGACCCGCAGCGCCGTGCCCGTACGGAAGTCGGCGAGGTCCTCCTGCGAACGGTCCCAGGAGGCGCTCTGCCCGATCGCGAGCATCCCCATCGCGACGGCGAGGACGAGCAGCAGGACGGGCCCCGCGCCGCGCAGCGGCCGGCGGCTGAACTGCCAGCCGGCGAGCGCGGCGGGCAGTCCGCGGCCGCCCGCGGCGCGCCGCTCGGCGAGCCGGGCGGTGGGCGGCAGCAGACGCAGGGTCAGGACGGTGCCGGCGAGCAGCGCGAGCGCGGGGGCGGCCACGAGCAGGGGATCGATGCCGAGGGAGCCGCCGCGGTCGCCGCTGAGCGCGCCGGCGCCCCCGGAGGCTCCGGTCTGCCGGTCGAGCTGCCAGTAGGCGACGGCCGCGACGACGAGGAGGCCGATGTCGGCCCCGGCCCGCACGGGCGCGGGCAGCGCGGCCGTACGACCCCTGCGGAGCTTGACCACCCCGCCGTCCCCGGTGCTCAGCGCGGGCGCCACGACGGCGGCCGCACAGCACACGGCGACGAGCGCCGCGACAAGGGACACCTGGCCGAGCGGGGCGTCGTCGAGCCGCAGGCCCAGCGCGCCGAGTGAGGACCGGTCGGCGAGCAGCCGGGTCAGCGGACCCGCGAGGAGCGGTGCGATCACGGCGGCGGGCAGGGCGAGCAGCAGCGCCTCGACGGCGGCCAGCGAGGCGATCCGGCGCCGCGAACCGCCGCGGGCCCGCAGCAGCGCGGTCTCTCCCGACCGCTCGGAGCTGAGCAGCCGGGCCACGAGCAGCAGGGCGTACGCGGCGAGCAGCACCAGCTGCACGGCGACGATCATCAAGGTGGACCGGGAGACGAGCAGCGCCCGTTCCGTCTGTTCGAGGACGGTCGGCAGCGAGGTGCGCGCGGTGACGGTGCCGCCGAACCGGGACGTGTCGGCGGCGAGCGCTGTCGGCTCCGCCGTGGCGGAGGCGCGCAGCGCGTCCATCCGGCCGGTGGTGACCCCGGTGAAGTCGGCGGTGGCCAGCCAGGACGTCTCGCCCGGGGTGACCCGCCCGGAGCCGAGGACGGCGGGGTCGGCGACCAGCGGACCGTACGTCGTGAACACGACGGTCTGCACACCGTGCCCGCCGGCCTGATCCAGTTGCCAGTAGAGGTCGGTGAGGTCGGCGGGCCGGTAGAGGCCGGTGACGCGCGCCCTGACCGGCTTGCCGCCGAGCCGGTCGGTGAGATCGAGTACGGTCCCCGGCCCGATCCGCAGCCGCTCGGCGGCCTCCTCGGGTGCCGCGACCTCGACCGTGCCTCCCGCCGCGCCGTCGACCGTGCCTCCCGCCGCGCCGGCGCGGGGCCAGGCGCCCTTCACGAGCGTGAGGCGGGAGCGGTCGAGCGCGGCCAGGTGCGTGAGGTCGGGTTCGCCCAGGCGCGCGGCCGGATCCTGGAGGCTCCGGGGCAGTGCGTACGGCCCCGAGCGCTCCAGCTTCCGTACGTCCACCGGCAGCCCGTCGAAGGTCCGGCCGGCCCCCTCGCGCGCGGCCGCGTCGGCGCTCTCGCGCCGGGCCACCGGCACCTGCGCGGTGACGACCAGCGCGGCGGCGGGCGCGGCCCGGCCCCGCAGGGTGCCCTGGAGTGCCGCGTTGCCGATGGAGCCGGAGAAGGCCGCGAGCGCGGCGAGCACGGAGGTGGTCAGCAGCACGGCGAGGAGCGCCGCGGCGAGCAGCAACCGGTGAGCCCTGACACGCAGCAGTACGAACCCGGTCACCCATCCCCCTGAACCCCACCGAACGTTCATCCGATGCTTTCAGAGGGCAAGCGCCCCTGGAAACCGCTTGCACAGCGACCTTGACTCGATCGTGACCGTTATCCGGGGTTCGTGCTCCGGAATGCGTCGGTCCGTGGGCGGGCCAGGAAGCGGGCGGGCTGCGGGCGGGTCAGTCCGCGGTGTTCACCATCGACGCCGCCGCGTACGTCAGGTACTTCCACAGCTGGCTCTCGTGCTCGGGCGCCAGGCCCAGCTCGTCCACCGCGTCCCGCATGTGCCGCAGCCAGGCGTCGTGGGCCGCCTTGTCGACCGTGAACGGAGCGTGGCGCATCCGCAGCCGGGGGTGGCCGCGATGGTCGCTGTAGGTGCGGGGGCCGCCCCAGTACTGGATGAGGAAGAGCACGAGGCGCTCCTCAGCCGGGCCGAGGTCCTCCTCGGGGTACATCGGGCGCAGCAGGGGATCCTCCGCGACCCCCTGGTAGAAGCGCCGGACGAGCCGCCGGAAGGTCTCCTCGCCACCCACCTGCTCGTAGAAGGTCTGCTCCTGAAGTGTGCCGCGCGGAATCTCCATCACCGCTCCATCGTCTCAGATGCTCCGACCGAGGACCGGAGGTCTAGGACCACCGTCCGGCCACTCGCCTCCCCACGCGCCGCGCAGGACAGTGGAGGCATGGCCGCTCAGCCGGATGTGTTCGCCGAGGTCGGCGCGCGGGCGCGGCGGTCTCTCGTACGGGAGATCGAGGCGTGCGGCACGCTGCGCGACCCCGCCTGGCACGCCGCCTTCTCCGAGGTGCCCCGCCATCTGTTCGTCCCCTACTACTACGTCTCCGGGACCGGCGGATACGAGCGGCTCTGGTCCGGCGACCCGGACCCCGAACGGCGCGCCCGCTGGCTGCGCGGCGCCTATCGTGACGAGCCGCTCGCCACCCGGGTGCGGGACGGGGCGCTGGTCACCTCCTCCAGCCAGCCCTCCCTGATGGCGCAGATGCTGGAGGCACTGGAGGTACGGGACGGGCAGGACGTCCTGGAGGTCGGCGCCGGCACCGGCTACAACGCCGCCCTGCTCAGCCACCGGCTCGGCGCGGAGCACGTCACCACCGTCGATCTTGACGTGGAGATCACCGAGTCCGCCCGCGTCCATCTCGCGGCCGCCGGGTACCGGCCGGCCGTGATCACCGGCGACGGGGCCCGGGGCTGCCCCGCACGAGCCCCTTTCGACCGGATCATCGCGACCTGCACCGTGCCGTCGATCCCGTACGCCTGGCTCACCCAGTGCCGCCCCGACGCCCTCGTCCTCGCGCCGCTCTCCACCGGGCTCCTGCTGCTGCGGGTGGAGGACGAGGCCCATGCGGAGGGGCGCTTTCTGCCCACCTCCGCGTACTTCGTCGCACTGCGCGGCGGCAACGCCCGCTTCCCCCGCAGGCGGCCGATGGGACTGCCCCGGCAGGTGTACGACGACGAGTGCTTCAGCTTCCTGCGCACGCTGGTCGAGGACAGCCTCGACACGCGCGAAGCGCTCTCGCTCTGGCAGCGCGAGCGGCGGCCGGAGCGGGAGCGCTTCGGGGTGACGGTGAGCGGGGGCCGGCAGTGGGCCTGGCTGGACGACCCCGGGGGGCCGTACGCCTGGCCACTGCCGAGCGGCTGACGCGAGGGTCGTCCGCGTTATCCGCGGCGGACCGTGATCGTCGTCCAGGCGCCGACGTGCACCCGGTCGCCGTCCTGGAGCTGGACGGGCACGTAGGGCTGGATCGGCTCCTCGCCGCCGTTGATCGTGGTGCCGTTGGTGGAGTTCTGGTCCACCACCGCCCACGATCCGTCCGGCTGCTGCACCAGCACCGCGTGCTGGTGCGAGACGCCCGGGTCCTCCGGTGGCACGGAGAGGTCGATGTCGGGGGACTCGCCGGTGGAGTGCCGGCGGCGGCCGATGCTGACCTGGTTGCCCTGGAGCGGCAGATGCTGCTCGGGGGAGTAGGCGGGCAGGTTCAGGCCAGAGGCCTCCGGACCGCTGCGCTGCATCATCGCCATGAAGTAGTCGCGGTCCGGCCCGATGTACGCCGACCAGCCCGCGGCGGGCCGCTGCGGCTGGTACTGCTGCTGCGGCGGCTGCGCCTGCTGCGGGGCGTGCTGCTGCATCGGGGGCGCCTGGGGCGCCTGCTGCGCGTGGGGTGCCTGCGGAGCCTGGGCCTGCGAGGGCGGCGGCAGCAGCCAGTCGTCGCCGCCTCCGGCACCACCGGAGGCCGGGTGCTGCGGCGGGGCCGGCGGAGCGGGCGGCTGAGGCGCCTGCTGCGCGGGCGGCTGTCCCTGGAAGAAGGACGGCGGGGGCTGCGGCGGTCCCTGCTGGAACCCCTGCGGTGCGTGCGGACCCTGCGGCGGCGGGGGTCCCTGGTGCTGCTGGGGAGCCTGAGGGGCCTGCGGCGGCTGCTGCTGCATCGGCGGACGCTGCGGCGGCGCCTGGTGGTGCGTGGGGTCGGCCGACAGCGGCTCCGCCGGGCGGTTCATCTGCGAGGGCCGCGAGCCCTGGTACTCGTACGGGTCCGGCTGCTGCGGCTGCGGCGGACGCGGCGGCGACTGGAAGCCCGGCGGCAGGTTGAGGCCCGGCGGCGGGCTCTGCTGCGAGGAGGGCGGAGCCACCGGCGTGTACGAGGTCGCCGTGTTGGTCAGGAAGTTCCAGCGGCACTCCTCGCAGAACGGGGCCATGGCCTCGCGCGGGGTGCGGCACTGCGGGCAGAGTTCCGCCTGGGCGGTGGCGTTCGGGTCGTAGCCGCCGGGGCCGGCGGTGCCCGGGCCGGGGTAGCCGTAGGCGGGAGGAGGCGGCGGGGGAGGCGGCGGTACGGCACCCGCCGGCGCACCCGCCCCGGCCATGCGGTGGCCGCAGACCTCGCACCAGTCGTCGGAAACCGACTGGTGTCCGTTCGGGCAGGTCGGCATGTCGGTGCTTCCCCCTCTCGTCGTCCGGCCCTCCTGGCCGGGCTACTTCTTGACGCGAACCGTCTTGGTGGAGCGGGTCTCGAGAGTCATCTCGTCCGCTTCCGCGACCTTCGCCTTCAAACGCACAGTACCTGTCGCCGCGTCGACGACGTCCACCACCTTCGAAAGCAGTTTCGCAGTGTCCTGGTTGCCCGAGGCGGCCGCCAGCTGCACCGCGCGCCCCAGCTTGGCCGTCGCGCCGTCGTGGTCGCCGGACTTGCGCGCGTCCAGGCCCTGCTGGATGACCTGCGCCAATTCGGCCTGGCCCGTGTAGTGGGCGACCTGCGGGTTGATCGACGTGGACATCGCCATGTCGTCCGTCCACACCGCCCGTACCAGGCCCTGGCCCAGCGATTGCGGGGTGCCGCCCGCCGGGTCCGGGACGATCAGCATGACCCGGGCGGCGAGCATCTCCTGGCCGATTTGAGCCTGGGGAACCTGGACGCAGACGTGGTAGTCCCGGGACTCGTCGCCCCAGGAACCGGTCGGGTAGTCGCCGGCCCGCGGGCTTGCCTCGGTGCGCCGGCCGGTCAGCTCCTCGACCGTAGGTGCGACCTGCTTCACGAACTTGATCTCAACCCCGACCGGGGTCCACAGGCGCAGCGCGACATCCGCGACCTCCTTGCCCATGGTGTTCTCCATCATGGAGGTGAAGTCCGCGGACAGACCCTTCGGGTCGGCCACGATGTCGGCCGTGCCGAGCAGGGCGGAGGCGATGCCGGTGACCTCCTTGACCTCCCAGTCCGTACCGACCCCACGCGCGTCGCAGGTGAACCGGCCCGCGCAGGCGTCGAGCGCGGCCCGCAGGTCCTCCGGCGACTCGTGCTCGTTTCGGCCGTCGGTGAGCAGGACGCCGTGCCGGATCGATACCTCGGCGGAGGCGAGCAGCCGGTCCGCGAGGCGCAGCCAGGTGCCGATCGCCGTACCGCCGCCCGCGCTCAGCCGGCGCAGCGCGTCCTTGGCCTGCCCACGGGTCGCCGGGCCGGCGACGGCGAGGGCGCCGTTGCCGGGGTAGACCTCCTTCGCCACGTGCGTACCGGCGATCACGGCGAAGGAGGTGCCGTCGCGCAGGGCGTCGATGGCAGCGGCCGTCGCCTCCCGCGCGCCCCGCATCTTGGTGGCCGGGTAGTCCATCGAGCCGGAACAGTCGACCATGATCACCACGGCGGCGTCGGCGCCGTTCCCGCTCCCGCCGAGCGCCGCACCGCCACTGGTGCCGCCGCCGGTCGAGGTGACCGTGACGATGGCGTTGACCTCACGGCCGCCCTCCGGCAGGAACTCGTTCTGGTACACGTCCACCGAGAACTGAGGCACGTTCGACTTGGAGAAGTTCGCCATGGGTTGAGGCTCCTCGACAACAAGCGTGAGACAGGCGTGAGACAAGCGCGGGAGGGCGTGAGAAGGCGTGAGAGGGACAGGGGGCCGGCGACCGCTCAGGCCGATCCTGCCCCTTGCGGAGAGAGGGTGAACGGCAGCAGCGCCACTGTTACGTTGTCGTGGCCCCCGCCGTCCAGGGCGTGGCCGACCAGCACCTGGGCGCCGTGCAGCAGCCGCCCGCCGGCGTCCGCCGGCACGACCCGGGCCATGTCCTCGGCGGCCTCCGCGTAGTTCCAGAGGCCGTCGGTGCAGACCACGACCACGCCGGGCCGGTCGGGCTTGAACGCGGCGGTGTGCGGCTCCAGTTCGTACGCGTCGGCGCCGAGCCAGCCGGTGATGGCGTGGGCGCGCGCGTCGGCGTACGCCTCCGCCTCGTTCATCAGGCCCGTGGCGACCATCTGGGCGGCCCAGGAGTCGTCCTGGGTGAGCCGGGCGGGCGGGGAGGTGCGGTCGTCCGGCACCCAGTAGGCACGGCTGTCGCCGACCCAGCCGACGATCAGCAGTCCGTCGGCGACGATCGCGCCGACGATGGTGCAGGCCGGGGCGTTCTGGTGGCGGTGCGGATCGTGCTCCATGCCACCCTGGCCCGGCTCCTCGGCCAGGGAGTTGACCGCCTCGGCGGCGGCGACGATCGCCTCGTGCATGGCCTGCTGCGGGTGGGCGCCGCGGGGCAGGGCGGTGAGCAGCGACTGACCGGCGGCGTTCGCGGCGGCGGCGGACGCCTCGTCGGGACGGGTCGCCGAGGAGACGCCGTCGCAGACGATCGCCAGGGTGGCGGGGGAGCCGTCGGGGAGCGCGGTGGCGGAGACGGCGAACGCGTCCTCGTTGCGGTGGTGGCGCAGGCCGCGGTCGCTGACGGCGGCGACCGTGGAGAGCTCCTGTTCCATGTGGTCGCGCTCGCGGGGCTGGGCGTGCCCGCAGTTCTCGCAGTACCCGTCGGGGTCCACGTGCCCGGCGCGGCAGGCGACGCACAGCTTCGTCCCGGCGGGCGGGGTCGCCGACGGAGGGGCGGTACGCGGGTCGGGCGCGGCGAGCTCGAAATCCCCGTCGGGGACGGGGGAGGCGGGGGCCTCCGGGGTGCCCGCGGCGAGCGCCGCGAGACCGCTGCCGGACGTCGCGGCCGCGTGCGGGCCGTCCGTACGGACGGGCACGGTCGGCAGGTCCCGGGCGGGCCGCGGCACCGACCCCTCCGGCTCGTGCGCGACGGCGCCGGGCGCGGCAGCCGGGTCCGGCGCGGTGTCCGGTGCCGGGGTCCCGGCGTCCGGAACGCCCTGCGTGTGCGCACCGACACCCGCATCGGCTGCGGCGGGACCGCCGGCGGGACCGCCGGCCCCCGGAGCGGCGCCGGCCGGTGGGGTTCCGTGGCTCGGGCCGCCGGGCGCTGGCATGCCCGCGGTCTGGGGTCCGTGTGCGGCGCCGGCCGGCGGGGCTTCGTGGCCCGGGCCGCCGGGCGTGGGCGTGGCCGCGGTCTGGGGGGCGTGCGGGGGTGTCGTCGGGAGGTCGTGGCCGCCCGAGTCCGTGCCGGGCAGGTCGCCCGGGTGCTGGGTCACCGTCGAGAGGGAGCCGGGTTCGCGGGCCGGGGCCTCCGGCCAGTTCACGGGCGTACCGATCGCCACCGTCGGACGGTCCGGCGGCGGCGCCGGTACGGCCGACAGGTCGTATCCGCACGCTCCGCAGAACCGGTCACCCGACTCCAGCGGCTCCGCGCAGCCGGGGCAGGCGGAGAGATCGTGCTCGGGCATCTGGGACATACTCACACCCACGTCCGGGGGCGGAAACGGTTGGCCCGCTCCACCAGTTCGATCCTCTCCTCGCCCCGCTGAGCGAGCCGGGCGAGAACCCGGTACGAGCGTTCGAGGCCGAAGCGCAGTCCGCGCTCGTCCAGTTCACTGCCGAGCAGACGTGTGCCGCCCGGTCCCGCTCCGGGACTTCCGGAGAGTACCCAGTCGAGCGCCGTGCCGAGGACCTCGGTCGACAACTGCTCCCGGCGCACCGCGTCCAGACCGAAGCCCTGGAGCGCGGAGACCTGCGCCGCCGCGGCCGTCAGATCCGCGCCGAGCGGCTCGTGCGACGGGCGTCTCCGCAGCCGGGCGCGTACGGCGGCGACCCGGGCGGCGGTGTAGTGGATGGACGCCTCCGGTACGGACTCCAGGGTGCGTACGGCTCCGGTGCGGTCGCCGGCCGCGAGCTGCACCCGGGCGAGCCCGAACGCGGAGCTGACGTAACTCGGGTCGGTCGCCCAGACCAGGCGGTAGTACTCCGCGGCGTTGTCCAGCTGGCCGAGGACCTCGGCGCAGATGCCGAGGGCCAGCTTGGGCGCCGGCTCCCCGGGGAACGCGTCGTAGATCGCGTCGAAGGACAGCGCCGCGTTCTCGTGGTCGCCGGTCACCAGGGAGGTGAGGCCGCGGTACCAGACCACCCGCCAGTCGTCCGGGAACTGCTCCTCCAGCGTGACCAGCGCGCGCCCGGCGGAGCCCAGGTCGCCCATCTCCAGGCGGGCCCGCAGCTCGCGCAGTCGCAGCTCCAGGGAGGGCGCGGGCGCGTGCTGCAGGGCGCTGATCAGCTCGGCGGGGGCGGAGGCCATCAGTCCGGCGAGGAAACCGGCGTTGGGGTCCCCGGGGTCCACCCGCGGTACGGGCAGCGCGAGCGAGGCCCCTCGCCCGTCGAGCGGTGTGAGGAACGGCCCGGCGGGGACCGATGCCACGACCGGGGCGACAGGCCCGGCGGGGACCGGTGCCACGCTCGGGGCGACGGGCGCGGCGACGGTTGCGGCCGTACCCGGACCGGCCGTACCTGGAAGGGCCGCGCCGGGAACTGCCGTACCGGGAGCGGCCGGCAGGGCCGCGGGAGCCGCCGGCGGGGCCGTCCGGTTCCGTCCGCGTCCCCGGCGGGTCTCACGCGCCCCGAGAACGGACACGTCCTCCGTCAGCTCCGCGAACAACTCCGTGTCGGTGACCCGCAGTTCCGTGCCGAAGAGCGTCGAGAGCGCCGGGCGCGGCCGACCCGACTGGAGGGCCACGACCTCCCGCAGCACCCCCGTCAGCTGGTCCGCCATCTCCTGCGCGGAGGCGAACCGGCGGGCCGGGTCGGGGTCCGTCGCGCGCACCAGGAGCCGGTAGAACGACTCGTACGTCCGGAAGACCTCGATGTGCTCCGGGTCGGGCAGCGAGTCCACGAAGACGTTGGTGTAGCCCTGGAAGTCGAAGGTCAGCACGGCCAGCGTGCGCGCCACCGTGTACAGGTCGCTCGCCACCGAAGGACCGACCTCGGCCACCTCCGGGGCCTGGTAGCCGACCGTCCCGTAGATCGCGGACTCGTCGTCGTCCATCCGCCGGACCGCGCCCATGTCGATCAGCTTGAGCTGGTCCTCGGTCTGGATCGCGTTGTCGACCTTGAAGTCGCAGTACAGCAGGTTCCGGCTGTGCAGGTGCCCGAGCGCCTCAAGGGCTTCGATCCCGTACGCGCACGCCTGCTCCACCGGCAGCGGATCGCGCCGGCCGTCCGGCGTCCGGCGGTCGTTGGCGATCTCCTTGAGCGACTTGCCGCCGACGTACTCCATGACGATGTAGCCGTCCATGGAGCCGGTGCGCTGGTCGAGGTGTTCGACGAAGTTGTAGATCCGGACGATGTTGGAGTGCTCGATCTCGGCGAGGAAGCGACGCTCGGAGATCGCCGCGGCCATCGCGTCCTGGTCGCCCGTGTCGAGCAGGCCCTTGAGCACCACCCAGCGGTCGGAGACCGCCCGGTCGACGGCGAGGTAGATCCAGCCGAGCCCGCCGTGCGCGAGACAGCCCGCGACCTCGTACTGTCCGTGCACGATGTCGCCGCCGCGCAGCTTCGGCACGAAGGAGTACGGGTGGCCGCACTTGGTGCAGAAGCCCTCCGTGCGGCCAGGCCGGTCACCGCGCGAGCGGCCCACCGGGGCACCGCAGTCCGAGCGCGAGCAGTATCGCTTCCGCTCCGGGACCTCGGGGTTCTCCATCACCGCGGCGCGCGGGTCGGGGCGCGGCACCTCCGGGATCGAGACCAGGCCGGCGCCCAGCCGGTTGCGCCCGGACTGCGCCGACGACGCGCCGGAGCTGCGCACCGAGACCGAACGGGTGCTGCTCCCACCCGACAGCGAGCGCGAGAGCCGCCCGGAGACCGAGCGGCGCGAGGTCGCCGAGCGGGAGGAGCGCGAGGAGCTGCGGGCCGAGGCCCGCGAACTCGACCGCGACGAACCGGACTCCTTGCCGGGCACGGCCAGCCCGGTCGGGTTGGACTGGAGCAGACCGCCGGGCGCGACGACGGGGGCGAGCCCGCAGGTGTCGCAGTACAGCTCGCCGCCGCCCATGTCCTCGTACGAGCCCTCACACGAGGGACGCTGACAGGCGCTCACCACTGACTCCCCCTGGCATCTCTGGGGCCGGACAGAACCTCTGCCGCGGCCTGCTGGTACCGCAGCACGGCCTGCTCGGCCACCCGCAGGTCGCACGGGGCACTCCACAGCATCCGGCGCGCCGCGTCGTACCGCTCGATCAGCAGCGGATCCTCCGCCGCGCCGAGGCGGGCGACCTTCGCCTTGTACGCGTCGAGCCGTCCGCGCAGCTCGGCGCGGACCGCGAGCGGCGCGGTGACGGCGGTCAAGGACTCGCGGGCGCGCAGCAGTTCGTCCTCGGCCTCCCGTTCCAGGGACTCCAGGAGCGGGGACAACCGGTGCCACTGGGCGTGCCTGCGGTACTCGGCGGCCGTCGAGAGCCGTTCCTGGAGGACCGTCGGCGGGCCGCTGACGGCCGGCACCTCGGAGGCGGCGATCTTGGCGAGGACCTCGCCGCGCGCCGCCCGGGCCTCGGCGAGCGTCCGGTCGGCCCGCGAGAGCACGTCCCGCAGCCGCAGCAGCCTCTCCTCGGAGTCCTGCCGGACCGCGAGGACCGCCTCGATCTCCCGCCGGATGTCCTCCAGGGCCCGCGCCGCCCGGTCGTACCGCTCGGTGTCGGGCCGTCCGCCGCCGGGCGCCGAACTGCCCATCGCGGGACGCCAGAAGGACAGCGGGTCGGTGACGACCTGGGCGCGCAGCGCGGTCAGCTCCGCCGTGATCGACTCCAGTTCGTCGCCGGCCGGGTGCTCCCCGGGGCGCACGCCGACCGAGTGCGCCAGCGAGCGCGTACGCCCCAGTTCGGCGGCGAGCAGATCTATCCGGGCGGGCAGCGCGGACCAGACGGCGTCGGCGGTCACGACCATGTCGAGCGAGGACGCGTACAGCTCGTTCATCCGCTCCACCAGCCGCTCCAGCGTGAACCGCTCGGAGAGCCGGGCCGAACCGGTGATCGACGGGGCGGGGTGCTGCGCCCCGCCGGAGACGAGGACGCTCTCGCCGCGCAGCCGCTCGGTCAGCTCCTCCAGGTCCTCGCGACTGGACCAGCGCCGCCGCGCCCGCAGCTCACGAGCTTCGCTCAGCGCGCCGGTGTACGCGTCGAAGTACGTCCAGAGCAGGGTGATGGTCCGCTCGGTGGACTGCCAGCGGTCCCGGGTCGTGCCGGTCAGCTCGGCGCCTTCCAGCAGCCTGCGGCCCGCGTGGTCCTGGAGAGCGAGGAGCGAGTCCTCGATCGCCTTGTGCTCCGCGCCGAGCCGCGCCAGCGCACGGTCCACCTCGTCCCGGTCCATCACCGGCCCGGGGGTGCCCGCGACGCCCATCGATCACCTCTCGCTCTACTTGTACTTGGGTGCGGGGGGCCCGGATATCCCGGGCAGGTCCGCCTTCAGCCACTTGACGTACGCCGCCGTCCAGGCGCCCTGCCGGTACTGCACGAGAACCTGGTTGACCCGGCGGACCAGGTCGTCGTTGCCGAGCTTGGCGGCGACTCCGTAGTACTCGGTGGTGAACGGCTTGCCCTTGAGCTCGACCGCCGGGTCCTGCGCGGCCTGGCCGGCCGCCAGCGCGTTGTCCGTGACGACGGCGTCGACCTCGCCCAGCTGGAGCCGTGCCAGGCAGTCCAGCTGGTTGGGGACGGTCAGCAGGTCCTTGTCGTTCTTGGTGCCGTCGGCCTCGTCCTTGAACGTGGCGCCGAACGAGTTGTTCTCCAGGGCCTCGTAGGCCGTGGAGCCCTCGGCCGTACAGACCCGCTTGCCGCTGAGCGAGGAGTCGTACCCGGTGATCGTGGAGGTCTTGGGCGCGAGGACCTGCTGGCCGGCCTGGAAGTAGGCGGTGGAGAAGGCGACCTGCTGGATCCGCTTGCAGTTGATCGTCATCGTCCGGACGACGAGGTCGACCTTGCCGCTCTCCAGGGCCGCGATCCGCTGGTTGGTCGGGATGGCCCGGAAGATGATCCGGTCCTCGCTGCCGAGGATGTCCTTCGCGATGGCCCGGGCGAGGTCGATGTCGAAGCCTTCGAGCGTGCGCGTGGACGGGTCCCGGTAGCCCCAGCGGTAGCTGGACTGGTCGACGCCGACGACGATCTTCCCGCGTGCCTTGATCGCGTCGATCGAGGGACCGCCGGCCGAGGAGGGGCTGAGGGAGGCTTCCGGGTCCGTGCAGGTGTCCGCCTTCACGGGCACACCGATGCCCACGCCCGGACCCGTCACGGCGGTCGTGCCCGAGTCGCCGCGCGCGCTGTGGGTGAGCGGCAGCAGGGTCAGAGAGGCGGTCAGGCCGCAGGCCACCGCCATCGCGGCCACCCCGCCCCAGCCGCGCAGCCGCGCGAGGGGGCGTCTGCCCCTGAGGCGTTCGCCGGGCCCGGCCGGGCCGTGCATCCTCGCGTCGTCGACGCCGTTCCGCATCCCGCCCCCTCTCACCGGTACTCCGACAGCCTGCGGTTGATGCCCAGCACGGCGCCCGCGGCGCCCAGGATCCCGAGGGCGGCCGCGCCCAGCGGGAGTGCGGTCAGCGCGCCCCTGCCGTCCTCGGCGGCGCGGGTGAACTCGGACTGCTCGTGGTCCAGGGCCTGCTTCAGGGCCGCGTCGACCTGGTCGAAGGACTGCCCGGTGGACTCCTTCGAGCCGATGATCCGGGTCAGGGCGCCCTCGTAGTCGCCCGAGTCGTCCGCCGCCCGCGCGACCTTGTGGCGCTCCTTCCACTCGGCCGTGCGGGTTGCCGCCTCGTCCACCGGGCCGCGTCCCGCGTCGTCGTCGGCGCGTTCCCGCGCCACGGCGAGCGCGTCGGTCAGCGTCTCCATGCTGCCGGCGTAGTCCGTCTCGTACTTGTCGTTCTTGCCGTCGTCGGTGAGGACCGCGCCGCGCGAGACCACCGCCAGGTTCTCGTTGGCCCGGGCCTTGAGGGAGTTGATCCGGGCGGTGGTCAGCACCTGGAGCGAGCTCTGCCCGTGCTCGCGGGCGTTGTTCAGCTCGGTGCGCGCGAGCGTGTGCGCCGCCGCGAGCCAGAGCAGCACGACCACGGAGGCGGCGGTGGCGGCGAGGAGTCCGTGGTTGAACACCCGGTTCGTCAGCGCGTAGTTGCGGCGCTGGGCCCAGACCAGGGCGGCGAGGGCGAGGATCCCGAGCGCGAGGGAGAGGTACGGCCAGTCACGGGCGTCCTCGTCGTCCTGCTGGAGCCGCGCGGTCTCCGCCTCGTACAGGCGCTCGGCGGCGGGCAGCAGCTCGCTCGTCATCTGCTGGTTGGCGTACCGCAGATAGGCGCCGCCGAGGGGCAGGCCCTGCCGGTTGGCGGCGCGGGCCCGCTCGATCAGGCCGGTGTAGCGGGGCAGCTGCTCGTTGAGGGCGGCGATCTCGCGGGCCGACTCGGTCGAACCCCCGGTGCTCGCCGCGGCCTTGACCAGGAGACGGGAGGCGGTCCTGATGTCGTCGGCGTACCGCTTCTGGACGTCCGGGGGTTCCTGCGCACCGGCCAGGAAGGCGCTGGCCGCGGCGGTGTCGGCGTCCGCGAGCGAGCGGTAGATGTCGGCGGCGTCGGCGCTCAGCGGCTGGCTGCGGCTCACCACGTCGTCGGCGGAGGAGGCCCGGTCGGCGACCTCGAAGGCGGTGACGGCCCCGAACGCGACGACCAGCAGGGCCAGTACGGCGCCGAGGATCTGCAGCCGACCGGGCTCGGTCGTGGCGGCGCGGCGCAGCCGCGTCCTGACCTCGTCCCAGGCCCCGTGCCCGGCCGGCGGTGTCGCGGCGGGCGGGGGCGAGGGCTGCGCGGGCACACCGAATCCCGGCTGCGCGGGCGCCGTGCCCGGAGCCGAGGCGGCTGGCGCATTCGGCGGGTATGTCAACGTGGCCTCCCCCTCGGTCCGACGTAGTGCCCGGAGGGCAGTATGACCTCAGGGGCCCCACCCGCACACCAGGAATGACTCGATCTTGTTCCTATCGTGCCCCATGCGCGCGCCACCCCCGTGGGCGAACCCCCTGCTATGAATACGCCGCCCGGCCTGAATCGGTTCCACCACGTACGGGTGAACATGACCGACGGGGCATCCCTTTGAGTCATTCGGGACGCCCCGTCGGTCGCGCGGCCTCATGCGCCGTAGTGCTCCCGCAGCCGGGCGGCGGCCCCGGGGTCCGCCGCCACCTCGTCGAGCGCGAGCAGCGCCGCACCCAGGACCGGTGGCGAGGTCACCACCCCGATCACGGCCTTCGGAGCCTTCACGGCCAGCAGCTCCGCGATCCGGGCGTCCAGTTCCGGGTGGCGTGCGGCGAGCACGCTGCCGCCCAGCATCACCGGCGCCTCCTCGTCGAGCAGGCCGAGCCGCCCGAGGGCGACGGTCGACAGGGCGACGACCTCCTCCGCGAGCCGGTGCACCAGCGACCGGGCGATCGTGTCGCCCTCCGCGCTCGTACGGAACAGCACGGGCGTCAGCTCGTGCCGCCGGTCGAACGGGACACGGCCCAGGTGCAGCGCCTCGATCAGCGCGTACATGGTCGGCAGCCCGAAGTGCGCGGGCAGGGCGTGCGCCAGCGCGGTCGGCTCGCCCCGCCCGTCCTCCGCGCGGGCCGCGAACCACAGCGCCTCCTCGGCGAGCCCGCTGCCGCCGCCCCAGTCGCCGGAGATCTTCCCGATGGCGGGGAAGCGGGCGGTACGACCGTCCGGCAGCATGCCGACGCAGTTGATGCCGGCCCCGCAGACGACGGCGACACCGCGCGGCTCGTCGAGCCCGGCGCGCAGGATCGCGAAGGTGTCGTTGTACACGCGGACGCTCCGGCTCCATCCCCGGGCTCCCAGCGCCGTGGTCAACTCCGCCTCCTCCACCGGGAGATCGGCGTTGGCGAGACAGGCGGAGACATGCGCGAACGCCAACGGACGGCCGGCCTGGGAGGCCGCTCGTCCCACCGTCTCCGCCAGGCCGTCCACGGCCGCCCCGACCCCGACCACGGGCGGCTGGAAGCCGCCGCCGCGCGCCGCGCCGAGCACCCTCCCGTCCGTACCCAGCACCGCCACATCGGTCTTGCTGTTGCCGGCGTCGATCGCGAGGAGCACGTCGTTCACGCCCACGCGAGGTGCTCCCGGTTGTGCGCGATCAGCCGGTCGGTGAGCCCGTCGGCGTAGGCGTACTGCCCCACCAGAGGGTGCGCGAGCAGTGCCCTGAACACCCGCTCGCGACCGCCGCGCAGCGCCGCCTCCAGGGCCAGGTCCTCGTACGCGGTCACGTTCGCGACCAGTCCGGCGTACAGCGGGTCGAGCGGGGCGACCGGGAGCGGCGAGACTCCCTGGGCGCCCACGGCCGCCTGCACCTCGATCACGGCGTCGTCCGGCAGGAAGGGCAGCGTGCCGTTGTTGTACGTGTTCACCACCTGGTACGGCGAGCCTCCGGCGCCCAGCAGGGCGGCGGCCAGGTCCACGGCCGCCTCCGAGTAGTACGCGCCGCCGCGCCTGCCGAGCAGCGCGGGCTTCTCGTCGAGCGCCGGGTCCCCGTACATCTCCAGGAGTTCCTTCTCCATCGCGGCGACCTCGGCGGCCCGCGAGGGCTTGCTGCCGAGCTCCCGTACGACCTCGTCGTGCGCGTAGAAGTAGCGCAGGTAGTACGAGGGGACGACACCGAGCCGGTCCACGATCGCGCGTGGCATGCGCAGGTCGTCGGCGATGGCCTCGCCGTGCTCGGCGAGCAGCCGGGGCAGGACGTTCTCGCCCTCGGGCCCGCCAAGGCGTACGGCCGTCTCCCAGGTCAGGTGGTTGAGCCCGACGTGGTCGAGGTGGACGTCGGCCGGGGCCACGTCGAGGAACCCCGCGAACTTCCGCTGGAAGCCGATGGCCACGTTGCACAGGCCGACGGCCTTGTGCCCGGCCTGGAGCAGCGCGCGCGTCACGATGCCGACGGGGTTGGTGAAGTCGATGATCCAGGCGTCCGGGTTGGTCCGCCGGACCCGCTCGGCGATGTCCAGGACCACCGGGACGGTCCGCAGCGCCTTGGCGAGCCCGCCGGCGCCGGTGGTCTCCTGCCCGACGCAGCCGCACTCCAGCGGCCAGGTCTCGTCCTGGTTCCGGGCGGCCTGGCCGCCGACCCGCAGCTGGAGCAGGACGGCGTCCGCGCCCTCCACCGCCGCGTCGAGGTCCGAGGTGGTGACGATCTTCCCGTCGTGCCCCTGCCTGGCGAAGATCCGCCGGGCGAGCCCGCCGACCAGCTCGAGGCGGTCGGCGGCCGGGTCGACGAGGACGAGTTCGGTGAGGGGCAGGGTGTCGCGCAGCCGCGCGAATCCGTCGATCAGTTCGGGGGTGTAGGTGGAGCCGCCCCCCACGACAACGATCTTCGACGACCGGGGGTTCGGGGACTGTCCCCCGATTGAATGCAGCATCTCGTATCAGCCCTTCACTCCGGTCAGTGTGACTCCCTCGACGAACGCCTTCTGGGCGAAGAAGAAGACGAGGATCACAGGGGCCATGACCAGTACGGTCGCGGCCATGGTCAGGTTCCAGTCGGTGTGGTGCGCGCCCTTGAAGGACTCCAGGCCGTAACTCAGCGTCCAGGCCCCGGGATTCTCGGAGGCGTAGATCTGCGGTCCGAAGTAGTCGTTCCAGCAGTAGAAGAACTGGAACAGCGCCACGGCGGCGATGCCGGGCCTGGCTATCGGGAGCACGATCTTCAGGAGGGTACGGAATTCACCGCACCCGTCGATCCTGGCCGCCTCGATGTACTCGTTGGGGATCGTCAGCAGGAACTGACGCAGCAGGAAGATCGCGAACGCGTCGCCGAACGCCAGCGGGACGAGCAACGGCCAGAGCGTCCCGGAGAGATCCATCTGCTTGGCCCAGAACAGGTACATCGGGATGATGATCACCTGCGGCGGCAGCATCATCATCGAGATGACGAGCAGCAGCGACAGATGCCGGCCGCGGAAGCGGAACTTGGCGAGCGCGTACGCCACCGGGACCGACGACACCACCACGAGGGCGGTGCCGAGCCCCGCGTACAGCAGGGAGTTCTTCCACCAGGTGAGGAAGCCGGGGGTCTCGAACACCCGGACGTAGTTGTCCCAGTGCCAGGAGTTCGGCGTGAGGTCGCGGGTCAGCGCCTGCTGGTCGCTCATCAGGGAGGTCAGGAAGACGAAGACGAACGGCAGCACGAAGAACAGGGCCGCGGCGATCCCGAGGGAGTGCACGGCGATCCAGTGCAGGGCCGCCCTGCGGCGGGCGCGCTTCCCGGCGGCTTCGGCGGACGTCTCGCGTGCGGCACGGTCGAGTGTGGACACGGTGGTCATGGGTCAGTCACCCGAGCCGATCAGGCCGCCGCGCCTGCGCATCAGCAGCGCGGTGCAGGCCATGGAGAGGGCGAACAGGACGAGCGCGACGACGCAGGCGGCGCCGTAGTCGAAGCGGCCGAAGCCGAGGTTGTAGACCAGCTGCGGCAGGGTCAGCGTGGAGTCGTCCGGATAGCCCGGTTCGAAGGTCTGGCCGGAGCCGCCCATCACCCCCGATGCGACCTTCGCGGCCACGATCGGCTGGGTGTAGTACTGCATCGCGCCGATGATCCCGGTGACGACCGCGAAGAGCACGATCGGCGAGATGTTCGGCAGCGTCACGTACCGGAACCGCTGCCAGGTCGACGCCCCGTCCAGCTCCGCCGCCTCGTACTGCTCCTTCGGCACGTCGAGCAGCGCCGCCATGAAGATGACCATGAGGTCGCCGACGCCCCAGACCGCGAGGACGGTCAGCGCGGGCTTGGCCCAGGCCGCGTCGTTGAACCAGGAGGGGGCGGGGATGCCGACCGCCTCCAGAAGCGAGTTGACCGGTCCCGTGCCCGGGTTGAGCAGGAAGACGAAGGCCAGCGTCGCGGCCACCGGCGGGGCCAGGTACGGCAGGTAGAACAGGGTGCGGAAGATGCCCGCGCCCGTCTTGATCTTGGTGATCAGCAGGCCGACGCCGAGGCCGAACACCACCCGGCAGGCGACCATGACGACGGCCAGCCAGAGGGTGTTCTGCATCGCCGGCCAGAACTTCGGCAGATCCGAGAAGACGTACGACCAGTTGTCCAGACCCCGCCAGGTCGGCGGATTGAGCCCGTCGTACTTCATGAAGGAGAAGTACACGGTCGAGACGAGCGGATAGGCGAAGAAGACGCCGAATCCGATCAGCCAGGGCGACATGAACGCCGCGGTGCGAAGCGCGCTGCGCACGCGCTTCGACCGCAGCGTGTGACGCCCGTCCAGGGTGTCGGTGCTCATGAGGGGTGCGTCCCGGCCGTCACTTCGCCTGGGCGATGTCGCGGTCGATCTGGGCCGCGGTGTCCTCGAGACCCTTCTTCAGGTCCGGGACCTGGCCCTTCTCGTACTTCTGGGCGAAGTCCTGGAAGGTGTCCTGGTACGTGGAGCCGTTCACCGCGCCGTCGGAGGTGGTGGACTCGGGGTGCTGGGCGATGTCCAGGAAGGTCTTGAACCGCGCATCGAACTTCAGGTTCGGGGACTTCAGGGCCTCCAGGGTGGAGGGGACGTTGCCGATGCCGTTGGCGAAGTTCACCACGGCCTCGGTGTCCATGGTCATGTACTTGACCAGTTCCCAGGCCGCGTTCTGCTTCTTGCTCTGCGGGGCGATGCCGATGATCGTGCCGGAGAGGTAGCCCTTTCCGTACTCGGCCACCTCGTCGTCCGCGACCGGCAGCGGCGCCACGCCCACCTCGAAGCCCACCTTGGCGTCCTTGATGAAGTTCAGCCGCCATTCGCCGTCGAGCTGCATGGCGACCTGGCCGGTGTGGAAGGGGTGCTTGGCGCCCCACTCGTCACCGAAGGTGGTGCGGTACCTGTCCAGCTTGGCGAACCCGCCGAGCCCGTCGACCAGCGACTTCTGGTAGGTCAGCATCTCGGCGAACGCAGGGTCCTTGGCGAGGTTCGACTTGCCGTTCCCGTCGAAGTAGGCGTGGTCCCACTGCGACATGTAGTGGCTCGGGACCGTCTCGTAGCCGAGGTAGTTCGGCATGAAGCCGAGCTGCTCGTAGGAGTCGCCCTTCTCCTTGGTCAGCTTCTTCGCCACGGTCGCGAACTCCGACCAGGTCTTCGGCGGGGCGGTGATGCCGGCCGCCTTGAAGGCGTCCTTGTTGTAGTAGAGCCCGTACGCGTCGGAGAGCAGCGGCAGCGAGCAGCGCTTGCCCTCGAACTGGGTGTACTCCTGGAGGACCTTGGGGAAGGTCCTGTCCAGGTCCACCTTGTCCTTCTCCAGGAACGGCTTCAGGTCCGCGAGCGCGCCGGAGGCGCAGAACTTGCCGACGTTGGACGTGGTGAAGGAGGCGGCCACGTCCGGCCCGTTCGAACCGCCCGCGCGCAGCGCCTGGTTGAGCTTGTCGTCGTTGATGTTGCCGACGACCTTCACCTTGATGTTCGGGTGCGCCTTCTCGAAGCGGGCGACGTTCTCCTGGATCGCCTTGACCTCGGCGGGCGCCGACCAGCCGTGCCAGAAGGTGATCTCGGTCTTCGCCTGGGGGTCGTCGCTCGCCTTGTTCTCGGCGGAGCCGGTACAGGCCGAGGCGAACAGGGCGATGGAGGCGGTGGCGGCGAGTGCGGCAGCGGCTCTGCGCGGGCGTGCGGGCATGACGAAGCTCCCTGTGGCGGAGGGCGGGGTACGGGGTGAAGGGGGAGAGGGGAACGACCGGGCCGGAGGGGTCCGGAGGTACTACCGGGACGTGTCGAAGACCTCGTCGCGGGTGGTGGCGAGGGCGCTTTCCAGGGCCCCGCGCAGGACGGGGTGCCGGTCCACGTCCCCGAGGACGAGCCGGGGCCGGGAGGCGGCGAGTTCGGCCAGTTCGGACTGGACCCGCTCGCGCAGGGGTTCCCCGCCGGCGACGGTCACATCGCCGGACAGGACGAGGAGTTCGGGGTCGAGGACGGCGACGAGGGAGGCGAGACCGGTGGCGAGGCGCTCGGCGTACTGGTCGAGGAGCGCCGCGTACCGGGGGTCGTCGTCGTGGTGGGCGGCGGCGTGGGTGAGCAGCCGGGTCGCGGTGGGCACATAGGGCTGTTCGGGGGTGTCGATGCCGAGCGCCCGGGCGATCCGGGGCACGGCCTGGACGCCGGCGAGCTCCTGGAAGCCGCCGGAGTTGGCCTTGGTGACCTGCCGTACGAGCGGGGTGCCGGGCACGGGCAGGAAGCCGACCTCGCCGGCGCCGCCGGTGAAGCCGCGGTGGAGTCGGCCGCCGAGGACGAGGGCGGCGCCGAGGCCCTCCTGGTTCCAGAGCAGGACGAAGTCCTCGTGGCCACGGGCGGCGCCGAGCCGCTGCTCGGCGACGGCCGCGAGGTTGACGTCGTTCTCGTACTCGAACGGCATCGGGAGCACCGCCGCCAGCTCCTCCAGGAGGGTGGGGGAGTGCCAGCCGGGCAGGTGGGAGGCGTACCGCAGCCGCCCGGTGGCCGGGTCGAAGGCGCCGGGGGTGCCGATGACGAGGCGGTGCACCTCGGCCCGGGTGATCCCGGCGTCCTTGACGGCGCCGTCGAGGGCGGTGGTGACCTGCCGTACGACGCCTTCCGCGGCGCGCCCCGGGGTCGCGAGCTCGAACTCGCCCACGACCTCGCCGGTGATGTCGGCGACGGCGGCGCGGATCCGGTGCGGGTTCACATCGAGTCCGGCGGCGAAGGCGGCCCGGGCGTTGACCGCGTACAGCTGTGCGCTGGGTCCCGGCCGGCCCGCGGTGGTGCCGGTGGCGACGACGAGCCCGGCGGCTTCGAGGCGGGCGAGGAGCTGGGAGGCGGTCGGCTTGGACAGGCCGGTGAGCTTGCCGATCCGGGTCCGCGAGAGGGTCCCGTGCTCCAGGAGCAGGTCGAGGGCGGCGCGGTCGTTCATGGCCCGCAGTACGCGCGGGGTGCCGGGGGTACCCGGGGTCGTACCGGCCATGACGGTGCACCTGCCCTTCGGTTCTGGAGGGGCCATTCTGCTGCCCCGTCGACCGCTCCCCCAACTCACTGTTAGGAAAGTTTCCTATTCGGTGGGAGGACCGTAGGCCGGGCGCCACCGGGGCGTCAATACCCGCGCACGCACGACGCCCCCGAAGGCAACGAAAGCGTTACCTGCGGGGGCGTCGTCGGATCGGGGTGCTACTTGGCGAGGTCCGGCTTCGCGGACGGGATCGGGGTGGCCGCCGCCGACTGCGGGGAGGTCGACGAGGCGAAGGCCGAGGGGGCCGCCATGGCCGCCGTCGGGTCCGCCGCGGACTCCTCCGCCTGGGCCGGGACACCGCCGACGATACGGATGCCGGCCGCGTCCAGCGCCCGCTTGATCCGCCAGCGCAACTCGCGCTCGACGCCCAGCGCCTTGCCCGGCATCGTCTTCGCCGAGATCCGGATCGTCATGGAGTCGAGCAGCACCTCGTTGAGACCGAGGATCTCCACCGGACCCCACAGCCGCTCGTTCCAGGGCTCTTCCTTCGCCATGGACACCGTCGCCTCGTTGATCACCGACTGCACCCGGTCCAGGTCCTCCGTCGGGCGCACCGTCACGTCCACCGCCGCGGTCGCCCAGCCCTGGCTGAGGTTGCCGATCCGCTTGATCTCGCCGTTGCGGACGTACCAGATCTCGCCGTTGTCGCCGCGCAGCTTCGTCACCCGCAGGCCGACCTCTATGACCTCGCCGGAGGCCACGCCCGCGTCGACCGAGTCGCCGACGCCGTACTGGTCCTCGAGGATCATGAAGACACCGGAGAGGAAGTCGGTGACCAGGTTCCGGGCGCCGAAACCGATCGCCACACCCGCCACACCCGCGGAGGCGAGCAGCGGCGCCAGGTCGATCTTGAAGGCGCCCAGGATCATCAGCCCCGCCGTGCCCAGGATCAGGAACGACGCGACCGAGCGCAGCACCGAGCCGATCGCCTCCGAGCGCTGTCTGCGCCGCTCGGCGTTGACCAGCAGCCCACCGAGCGCCGTGCCCTCCACCGCCTGGGCGGAGCGGTTCATCCGGTCTATCAGCTTCGTCAGGGCGCGGCGGATCGCCATGCGCAGGAGGAACGCGACGATCAGGATGAGAAGGATGCGAAGGCCCGTGTTCAGCCAGGTGGACCAGTTCTCCTCCACCCAGCCCGCGGCGTTCGTCGCCTTCTCCGCGGCCTCGTCGAGGGTGACGGGGACCTTCTGCGGATCGTCGGTCTGCAGGGCGGACCAGGACACGTAAAACCTCCAGGCGTGGCGTACGCGGAACATCCACACTAACGGGGCATCGGATGTGCTCCTGTTGCCCTGTTCGAGGGAGAGACGGACCTCACGCGGGGATGATCCGGTCGACGATGCCGATGTGGTCGAGAACACCTCAAGCCCGTTACCGGTACGTGGTGGCGCTCCGACCAGGCATGAGGAGAGACTGAGAGCAGTTCGTCCCGGCGCGAGCCACGCGCCGCCGGCGTATTAGGAGGCATCCGTGCCGCATGTCCTGGTCCTCAACGCGTCGTACGAGCCCCTCGGCGTCGTACCGCTCCGTCGCGCGCTCGTCCTCGTCCTCGAGAACAAGGCACTCTGCCTCGAGGAGTCCGGCGCCTTCCTGCACAGCGAGACCCGCGTCATCCCCGCACCCAGTGTGGTCAGACTGAAGCGGTTCGTGCGGGTCCCCTACCGGGGGCCCGTTCCTCTGACCCGCAGAGCGCTCTTCGCCCGTGACGGCGGACGCTGTATGTACTGCGGTGGCGTCGCAACCAGCGTCGACCACGTCATTCCGCGCAGCCGCGGGGGTACGCACGCCTGGGAGAACGTCGTGGCGGCCTGCCGCCGCTGCAACCACGTCAAGGCCGACCGGCACCTGCGCGAGCTGGGCTGGCGGCTGCGGCACCAACCCGCCCCGCCCACCGGCCTGGCCTGGCGGATCATCGGGACCGGACACCGGGACCCGCGCTGGCTGCCCTATCTGCAGCCGTACGGCGCGGACGATGTGATGGCCCGGATCGACGCCGTCTCCACCACCCCCGCGGGGGCCGTGAAGACGGGCTGATCCGGGCCTTCGTCGTACGGGCCTGCGCGCCGTACGGCATCGTCGTGGGGACGCCTCGTCGGGGCGTCCCTACTCTGGCTGCTCGGGCTGTTCCGGCTGTTCCGGTTGCTCGGGCGGCTCCGGCTGCGTGGGCTTCTCCGGGCCGGCCGGCGTGGCCACCGCGTATGTCTCCACCGACCAGAGCGAGTAGCCGTACTCCGTCGCCCGCGCGTCGCCCTGGACCCGCAGGAAACGGGTGTCCGCCGCGTCCATGCGGACGCTCTCCCGGCCGCCACGCCCGTCGGTGACCGTCGCGGCGGTGCGCCAGGTGCGGCCGTCGGCGGAGACCTGGATGCGGTAGCGGGAGGCGTACGCGTCCTGCCAGTGGAGGACCACCTGCCCTATCCGGGCCGGCCGCGCGAGTTCCAGCTGCCACCAGGCGCCGTCCACCAGCTCGGAGGACCAGCGGGTGGCCGGGTCGCCGTCCAGGGCCGAGGCCGCGGGGAAGTCGGGGGTCTCGTCGCCGGAGGAGGAGGCCGTCGCGGTCCGCGCCAGGTCCGGGCCCGCCGTGCGGGGGAAGGCCCGGACCGTCAGGACCCGCTCCTCGCCCGCGAACGACACCGGCACCCGATACGAGCCCGCGGGCACGTCCGGCGCCACCGCGATCTCGAGCGGGACCGTCGTCCGCGTGCCGCGCGGCACGCGGGTCTCCTTCGGGAGCCGCACCGTGATCCCCTTCGGCGCCCGTGCCGCCAGCTCCCCGCGCACCTCGTCGGCGCGCCGGCCCGACAGCCGGACGTCCACCCGCTGAACGGGCCCGCCGATCTCGGCGTCCGTCTCGCTCCGGGCCAGTTCCAGCTCGGCGCGCGGCTCGTCGGCGAACCACGGCACCAGGGAGCGCACCTGAGGATCCGTGCCGTCCCACACGACGCGGACCGCGTCCGCGCGCAGCCCCTTCACATCCGCCTGCGTCCAGCCGGACGGGGACACCGGACCCAGCGACCGCCAGCCCTCGCCGGGGACGTACGCCTCCACGCGCGCCGACTCGCCCGCGCCCGGCTCCGTCATCACCGTCACCGTCTCGACCGGCCGCGAACGCTCCAGCCGGACGGTGTACGCCGCCGGCTCGCGGTCCGCCCGCCGGCCGGCGCGCGGCTCCCGGTCCGCGCCGGTCCAGGCCGCCGACTCCGTCACCGCGCGCGTGAGGAAGGGATCGAGGACGCCCTTGCCGACGGTCACCTCACTCGCCTTCAGGGCCTCCCGCAGCGGCTCGAGGCGCAACTGGGCCTGCCAGGCCGCCGCGCCGTCGCCGCCTGCCTGGGCCAGCAGCATGTCGACGGCCGTCTCCCCGGCGAGGCCGTGGCGGGACAGCTGCTCCAGCCAGGGCCGTACCTCGTCGTCCAGGGTGCCGTCCGCGGTCGCGGTCAGCCTCTCGGGCGCCTCGCGCATCACGGTGAACGCGGCCCGCAGTTCGCGTGCCGCCTTCTCCCGCACCGCCGGGTCCGGGGTCGTACGGCTCTGCCAGAACGCGGCCATCAGCGGCTTGAGGTACGCCGACTCCCCCGCCGGGTCGAGGATCGAGGAGGCGTCGTTGCCGGCCAGGGCCCGCAGCGCCTCGCGGGCCGCGGGGTTCGGCCCGGCCAGCTCGTCCACGGCGGCCCGCCAGGACTCCTGCGGCCGGTAACCCTTCGGGTTCCAGGCGTAGTCCGCGGCCGTGAAGAGCGGGATGCGGGAGATCGCCGCCTGTTCCATGGCGTTGGCGAGGAACGCGGCGGAACCGGCGGCCACGGCCGGCTCGCGGCCCGTGGAGGGGCCGAGGAAGAGCCGGTCCTGGGCGTAGTCGTTGACCGGGTAGTTGTCCATGGTGACCAGCGGGTGGCGCAGCGCGTCCCGCGCGCCGGCCAGCTCCCGCCCGGTGATCGTGCGGGGGACGGCCCCGACGCCCGTCCACGCGACCTGCACCCGGTCGTCCAGTGCGGCGGCGAGCGCGGTGCGGTACTTCGTCGCACCGTCCTGGTAGTACTCCGTCGGCATCAGGGTGAGCGGTTCCGCGTCCGGGTAACGGGCGGCCAGGTGCCGGGCCACCACGCTCGCCACGCGCGCGTGGGCGGCGGCGGCCGCCTCGGGCCCGCGGCCGAAGGTGTCCGCGTCGTCGGAGCAGTGCCACTCGCTGTAGCTGACGTCCTGGAACTGGAGCTGGAAGGAGCGCACCCCCAGCGCCCACATGGCGTCGAGCTTGCGGGTCAGCGCCTTCACGTCGTCGTGCGAGGCGAGGCACATGGACTGGGCGGGTGCCACCGCCCAGGCGAGGGTCACGTGGTTGGCCCGCGCCCGCTCGGCCAGCGCGCGGAAGGCGGCACGCTGCTCGGCGGGGTACGGGTCGCGCCACTGGGTCTGGCGGTACGGGTCGTCACCGGGCGCGTAGAGGTAGCGGTTCTGCTTGGTGCGGCCCATGAAGTCGAGCTGGGCGAGGCGCTGTTCCTGGGTCCAGGGGCGGCCGTAGAAGCCCTCGGTCAGGCCGCGCACGGCGGTGCCGGGCCAGTCGCGGACCACCGTGCCCGGGACCTCGCGCCCGGTCCCGATCAGCTGACGCAGGGTCTGTACGGCGTGGAACAGGCCGTCCTCGCCGACTCCGTCCATGGCGACCGTGTCCCGGTCCTGGACCCGGCCGGTGGCCAGCCGGTACCCGCCGCGCGGCAGGTCGGCCCGCTCGGGCACGCGCAGCGCCCGCAGCGCCTCTCCGGAGGTGGCGGAGCCGGCGCGGATCACGGTCCCGCCGCCCGGCAGGGACGTGTGGACGGTCCGTACCCCCGCCGCCCGCAGCACCTCGCGCAGCGCGGCGACGGCGTACGGATCGGCGTCGGCGTCCGTGAGCAGCGTCACCTCGTCGCCGAGGGGCACCGACGGGCCGCCCGTGGCCCGCTGGGACTGCGGACGCGGCCAGACCGCCGTCCCGGCCGACCGCTGTGCGTCGGGCGTGGCGTCGGGTGTGGTGACGGGGGAGAGCGGCGCGGCCTGGGCGAGGCCGGGCATGCCGCCGCCCAGGAGGCCACCGATCACCGCGGCGGCCACGGCCGTCGCGGTCCGCTTCCTGCGCCCGAGGTGCACGGGGGACTCCTTTGTCACGAGTGGATTACGAGCCCACCACCCGGCCGACGAAGGTGTCAATGCAGCTGGTCGAAGTGTCTGTTTTGCCCGGTCCGCTTTCGGCGAGGTGGCGTCCTTTGGACAACTTGCGCCGGTAAAACGGGGTGCGGTGGGTAGGGCTGAGTCGTTGTTCCACCTGTCGAGACGAACCGGGAGACCCCCGTGGCCGCGACCACCCCCCTTTCCGAGCACATACGCGTACCGAAACAGGGCCCGCTCACGAGCGAACCGCCCCTTGCCGACGCCGCCCCTCTCACCAGCGAGCCGCCCCTGACCCACGCGGCCCCCCTGACCAGCGAACCCACCGCCCCTGGCACCGCGGGCGGCACGGAGTCCCCCGGAGTGTGACCGGTGGGCCGGCCGCCACCGTCCCAGACCTCTGGAGTGTGAAGTGACCCTGGCCCGTCTCGCCGAACTCCATGGCGTCGCCACCGCGTACGAGCCGTCCGCGGGCGTCACCGTCCAGGTGCCCGACGCCGCGGTCGTGGCCGTCCTCGGCGCCCTCGACGTCGACGCCACCACGCCGGAGGCGGTCGCCGCCGCCCTTCGGGCGGCGCGGCGGGCCGACGAGGACCGGTTGCTGCCGGCCACGCTGGTGCGCTGGCAGGACGACGGCGACGGCCCGGTGCGCCCGCCCCGGGATCTCCCGCCGGGCACCCGGCTGCGCGTCACCACCGAGTCCGGCGACGTGGTCGAGGGCGCGGACTGGGACCGGCTGCCGCTCGGCGTCCACCGCGTCGAGGCCCTGGACCCCGAGGGGCGCACCGGCGCGAGCACGCTGATCGTCGCCCCCGCGCGCGTGCCCCGGCCCGAGCGGCGGGTCTTCGGCCTGCTCGCCCAGTTGTACTCGGTGCTCTCCACCCGCTCCTGGGGCATGGGCGACCTCGGCGACCTGCGCGAGCTCGCGGCCTGGGCGGGCCGGACGCACGGCGCCGGGTTCGTCCAGGTCAACCCGTTGCACGCGGCGGTGCCCGGGGCGCCCACGGACCCCTCGCCGTACCGCCCCTCCTCGCGCCGCTTCCCCGACCCCGTCCATCTGCGGATCGAGGACATCCCCGAGTACGACTTCGTGGGCCCCGAGTACCGCGAGGCACTGGACGCCGTCCGCGCCGACGCCGCCGAGCTGCGCGAACGGGTCCTGCGCAAGGGCGCGTTGATCGACCGGGACGCGGTGTGGGAGGTCAAGCGGCGCGCCCTGGAGCTCGTACGGACGGTGGAACTCGGCCCCGGCAGACGGGCGGAGTACCACGACTTCCTCGCCGAGCGCGGCCGCGCCCTGGAGGACCACGCCACCTACCGTGCCCTCGCCGAGCGGTACGGACACCACTGGCGGAGCTGGCCCGAGGAGCTGCGCGACCCCCGCTCCGCCGCCGTGGCCGTCCGCGCCGACGACGAGCTGACCGCCCGGATCGACTTCCACTGCCGGCTGGCCTGGCTGACGGACCGGCAGCTCGCCGCCGCCGCCGAGGCCGCCCGGGAGGCGGGCATGGCCGTCGGGATCGTGCACGACCTCGCGGTCGGCGTCCATCCGGACGGCTCCGACGCCTGGGCCCAACAGGACGCCTTCGCC
Organism: Streptomyces sp. NPDC046712; assembly: GCF_040645695.1. Lineage (NCBI taxonomy): Bacteria > Bacillati > Actinomycetota > Actinomycetes > Kitasatosporales > Streptomycetaceae > Streptomyces > Streptomyces sp. NPDC046712. The sequence continues at coordinate 281,030 of NZ_JBEYYW010000006.1, forward strand.
GCCGGTATGTCGGTCGGCGCCCCGCCCGACGCGTTCAACGCCCGCGGCCAGGACTGGGGCCTGCCGCCCTGGCGCCCCGACGCGCTCGCCGCCTCGGGCTACGCCCCGTACCGCGGTCTCCTGAGGGAGCTGTTGCGGCACGCGGGTGCGCTGCGCATCGACCATGTGATGGGCCTGTTCCGGCTCTGGTGGGTCCCCGAGGGGCGCGAACCCACCGAGGGGACGTACGTCCGCTACGACTCCGAGGCGATGCTCGCGGTCCTCGTCCTCGAGGCCCACCGGGCGGGCGCGGTCGTCATCGGCGAGGACCTCGGCACCGTCGAGCCGGGCGTCCGCGAGCAGCTCGCGCGCCGCGGGGTGCTCGGCACCTCCGTGCTCTGGTTCGAGCGGGACTGGTCGGGCACGGGCCGCCCGCTCGCCCCGGAGGAGTGGCGCACCGACTGTGTGGCCACCGCCACCACGCACGACCTCCCCTCGACCGCGGCCCGGCTCTCCGGCGACCACGTCGCCCTGCGCCACCGGCTCGGGCTGCTCACCGGCGATCTCGGGCGGGAGCGGGCCAGGGACGCGGCCGAGGTCGCCGAGTGGCTGGACTGCCTGGAACGGCTGGGGCTGCTCCCGGAGGGCCCGGGGGACGAGGAGGCCGAGGTCCGGGCCGTCCACCGGTTCCTGCTGCGCACCCCGGCGACGATGCTCGGGGTGTGGCTGCCGGACGCGGTAGGGGACCGGAGGCCGCAGAACCTGCCCGGCACCTGGGACCAGTACCCCAACTGGCGGCTGCCGGTGGCGGGCCCGGAGGGCCAGCCGATGGGCCTGGAGGAACTGGCCGCCTCGCCCCGTCTGCACCGCCTCCTCGCGGTCTTCGAATCCCTGGGGGACGTCCGTACGGCACCCCCGGACGCGCGGCCCGTTTAGGTGTTCGCTACGTTTGCACCGTGGACAAGAAGAACGCCCTGCGCGCCGGTGCTGTCGCGGCCGGTACGACGCTGATGATGCTGCTCATGTCGTCCCCCGCGCTCGCGCTCACCCGCGACGACGGCGACGACCCGGCCCCCAAGCTGAGTGTCGTCGAGACCCTCGGCCTGTTCGTGGCCGCACCGATCGTGCTGTTCCTGGTGATCGCCGGTCTGGTGATGGTGCTCGACAAGTCCGACCGGCCCAAGAAGGCCTAGGGCTCCGCAGTTTCCGAGGGCGCCGCGGCGGTACACGAGTTCATGCTGACCACCCGCTGGCGCAAGGGCGAGCCGCAGCTCAGCCTGAGCACACCGGGCGGCCGGCTCCGGTTCGATGCGCTGGTGCAGG